>NZ_AFWD01000025.1:0-251 GCF_000222565.1 Vibrio sp. N418 | reverse complement strand
AAACAGAGAATACTGATAGAGCGATGATGAGTGCTTTTTCATAATATTTACCTTGTATCTATTGGGTCACCGAATGTGACGATGGTTTGTTCGGTTTGCGTTGAGCGAGTTTCTTACAAAGTTACTCAGCGCTCATGCCGGTTGTGATATGGCCAGTCGCTACGCCTTGTACGGCTTGCTCAGTAGAAAGGCCCGCTGCCGTTGCTTGTTGAATCAAGTCGCCATTTAAGCCGTTGTTAGAAGCGGCGCCG
>NZ_AFWD01000026.1:0-2052 GCF_000222565.1 Vibrio sp. N418 | reverse complement strand
GACCACCCAAGCTCAAACCTTGCCACATTTAGCACTGAAGCCGACCTGAACTGAAATTGCCAAGCGTTGAGAATCCGTCTTAAATGCTTTGTTATGTTCGGACTAAAAACCAACTACTTTACTAAGCACGTTAATGACATTCGACCAAATAGATGTTTGTTTCTGCATTCTATCTAGATTCTCAAAAGCTCGATTTTCATCGATTTCCTTGTGGTTTTCTATGTCGTCATCTTTTAATTCTAAGTTATTTTGGAAATCAGAATTATGGAAGCAATCATATTTCAAATACGAAACTAAAAACTGTTCCGAATCAAGCGATTCATAAGATTGCCATAAATCCCTTTCCGCAAAAAAAAGCATACGTTGAATTTCAGAATCAAGCCTCATTGCTAGCGTCGCGTAAATTGTATGAGAGACCTCATTGTCTTTCACAAATGCTTCCCAATTGTACCAATCAACAGGATTGTCAAATGGGAACAGTTTATTGAAACCGATCGTATCGAACCTACTTTTTGCGGTTTCGCCGAACGTTGAAGCCAAAGCTTGGCACTCTATAGCTTTTAGAAATAGCTCATTACTGCCATAATTATCATCCTTCCAAGTGAACAACGGATAAGTATCTAAAAATAGCTTAAAATACTCCCCATAACTCACCTTGAACGCCTTTACGGACTCGATTAGTTGCTGATTATCCATTAATTCTTCCTAGAACATAACGCCGCGTTAAGTGGTGAGCAACGCCAACCACCCTACCTAAACCATTGTGACATAATCACTTAACTCAAAGAAAGCCGAGAGCGCCAAGCGTTGAGAATCCGTCTTAAACGCTTTGTTATGTGCGTTTTTATTTGTTCGTCTCTCGTTCATACCACGTTTCTGAAACAGCCCAAGTAACCAGACCTAAAACCAACCCAAGAGCTAACAACACTACCGCCGATAAGCTGAAATCAATCCAAAATTCAGCCCACGTCCGCACTTTATCAAATAGCATAAAACCAATTGTTTTACCGACTAAGACAGAGCCTCCCGCAATTAAGGTCGTCTTCAAAACGTAATGACTACGCCCTTTTTTACGAGTTTGTGTCCAACGATGTAACCTCTTGCTTTTCCAATTACCCATATTCTAGTGCTCCCTGCATATCGACGAAAATTCTACACCACAATTTAGGGAGTTACAGAAAGGAAGAGTTAACGTGCGAACCAGACCAGAATAAGCATCAAAGCACATAACGCCGCGTTAAGTGGTGAGCAACGCATACCACTGTACCTAAACCATTGTGCCGTAAACACTTAAGCCGAAGCAAACTGAAAATACCGAGCGTTGGGAATCCGTTTTAAACGCTTTGTTAGTTTACCTTTCACACTAATCGCACGATTTAATTGAATTGCACATTTGGAGCGATACCCTATAATGATATTGTACTTGCAGACTTGGAGCTTAACCATGTACACATTAACAGCAAATGATGCCAAACGTAATTTCGGCGAACTGCTTCTAAACGCTCAACGCGAGCCAGTTAAAATTAGTAAAAACAACAAAGATGCCGTTGTTGTGATGTCGATTAGAGACTTTGAAGAACTTGAAGCTATGAAAGCTGATTACATAAAACATTGCTTTGAGGCTGCAAAAGCAGACTTAGCCCAAGGCAATGTAGTTGACGGTGAAAATTTCTTAAGCGCGTTGTAAGTAGAGTATGCACAAGAGCAAATATAAACTAAGTAAATTAGCACAGGCTCATTTATACAAAATCAAAAATTATACTGTTACAAACTTTTCCCAGATGCAGTGGAACTCATATAAAGACACTCTTCTTACTGGGTTTCAGATGCTTGCTGAAAACCCGGCAGTAGGTAGAAGCTGCAACGATATATATCAAAACGGTTTTTACTTCCCGATCGGCAAGCACACGGCATACTTTACCAAAGAAGACGGCTTTATTTTGGTCATTGCAGTTCTTGGACAATCGCAATTACCGCAAAACCATTTGCGATAATTACCACACCCTAGCATGTTCAGTTAGGGTGCTATTCTGATTGGTAAACTAACGCCGC
>NZ_AFWD01000027.1:0-239 GCF_000222565.1 Vibrio sp. N418 | reverse complement strand
TTGGGTCTATAACGTTGATAACGCAGACGTACAGTATCTGGCGCAAGATGAAACCAAAGTCGAAACCTTCACGGTGGCATCGGTGGATGGCACCACGCATGACATCGTTATTACCATTACCGGGGTTAACGACAGTGCCGTGATCTCTGGCGATGCTATCGGCGCCGTGACCGAAGATGATACCGATCCTGTGTTAACCGACTCGGGCGTGTTAACCCTCACCGATGCTGATACCGATG
>NZ_AFWD01000028.1:0-1680 GCF_000222565.1 Vibrio sp. N418 | reverse complement strand
CAATCTGTGTGGACACTCATCGTGAGTAATCATCGTATAAGGAGGTGATCCAGCGCCAGGTTCCCCTAGCGCTACCTTGTTACGACTTCACCCCAGTCATGAACCACAAAGTGGTGAGCGTCCTCCCCGAAAGGTTAAACTACCCACTTCTTTTGCAGCCCACTCCCATGGTGTGACGGGCGGTGTGTACAAGGCCCGGGAACGTATTCACCGTGGCATTCTGATCCACGATTACTAGCGATTCCGACTTCATGGAGTCGAGTTGCAGACTCCAATCCGGACTACGACGCACTTTTTGGGATTCGCTCACCATCGCTGGTTGGCAGCCCTCTGTATGCGCCATTGTAGCACGTGTGTAGCCCTACTCGTAAGGGCCATGATGACTTGACGTCGTCCCCACCTTCCTCCGGTTTATCACCGGCAGTCTCCCTGGAGTTCCCGACATTACTCGCTGGCAAACAAGGATAAGGGTTGCGCTCGTTGCGGGACTTAACCCAACATTTCACAACACGAGCTGACGACAGCCATGCAGCACCTGTCTCAGAGTTCCCGAAGGCACACCTGCGTCTCCGCTGGCTTCTCTGGATGTCAAGAGTAGGTAAGGTTCTTCGCGTTGCATCGAATTAAACCACATGCTCCACCGCTTGTGCGGGCCCCCGTCAATTCATTTGAGTTTTAATCTTGCGACCGTACTCCCCAGGCGGTCTACTTAACGCGTTAGCTCCGAAAGCCACGGCTCAAGGCCACAACCTCCAAGTAGACATCGTTTACGGCGTGGACTACCAGGGTATCTAATCCTGTTTGCTCCCCACGCTTTCGCATCTGAGTGTCAGTATCTGTCCAGGGGGCCGCCTTCGCCACCGGTATTCCTTCAGATCTCTACGCATTTCACCGCTACACCTGAAATTCTACCCCCCTCTACAGTACTCTAGTCTGCCAGTTTCAAATGCAATTCCGAGGTTGAGCCCCGGGCTTTCACATCTGACTTAACAAACCACCTGCATGCGCTTTACGCCCAGTAATTCCGATTAACGCTCGCACCCTCCGTATTACCGCGGCTGCTGGCACGGAGTTAGCCGGTGCTTCTTCTGTCGCTAACGTCAAATAATTACGCTATTAACGCAACTACCTTCCTCACGACTGAAAGTGCTTTACAACCCGAAGGCCTTCTTCACACACGCGGCATGGCTGCATCAGGCTTGCGCCCATTGTGCAATATTCCCCACTGCTGCCTCCCGTAGGAGTCTGGACCGTGTCTCAGTTCCAGTGTGGCTGATCATCCTCTCAGACCAGCTAGGGATCGTCGCCTTGGTGAGCCATTACCTCACCAACTAGCTAATCCCACCTGGGCTAATCTTGACGCGAGAGGTCCGAAGATCCCCCTCTTTGGCCCGTAGGCATTATGCGGTATTAGCCATCGTTTCCAATGGTTATCCCCCACATCAAGGCATATTCCCAGGCATTACTCACCCGTCCGCCGCTCGTCAGCAAAGAAAGCAAGCTTTCTCTCTGTTACCGCTCGACTTGCATGTGTTAGGCCTGCCGCCAGCGTTCAATCTGAGCCATGATCAAACTCTTCAATTTAAGATTTTGTCGGCTCAATGAATACTGACTTCAAAACTACTAAAAGTAATCTTAAAGCTATTATCGTTCCAACAGAACGATAATGAATTGACTGTG
>NZ_AFWD01000029.1:0-524 GCF_000222565.1 Vibrio sp. N418 | reverse complement strand
AACCTTAAACCTTGCCACATTCAGCACTAAAGCTGACCTAGACTGAAATTGCCAAGCGTTGAGAATCCATCTTAAATGCTTTGTTATGTAAATTCAGCCACATAAGCCAAAGTTACCACGAAAAACCAAGCCTGTACGACCGAAGAAATAGCCAAAACCAAAGAACCCAACAGTGTTCACGAATTTGCAGAGCCAGCAATGTTACAGACCAAGCCTCAACAAGTGAAAAATGGTGATGACCAGCGACCAAAATTGCATTTGGGTCTGGGAAATCGAACGAAAGAAACCATCAGCAAATACCGACTTTCGTTAACCTTGCCCTTTCCACACTTTGAGCCAGTAAAACCAACCACGAACCAACTCTGAAACTGAATGAGGAAACTCACGAACCTTGGAATATTTTACGGCTAATTTGGCAAAGAATCGGGACAGAAAGAGCTGATTTTGACGAGGATGAAAACCGATGGGTGGAGAGAGCGAATAAACAGAAAAATACTAATTTTACCCGCTTTACATAACGCCGC
>NZ_AFWD01000030.1:0-12834 GCF_000222565.1 Vibrio sp. N418 | reverse complement strand
AATCCATTTAGCCGTTTCGGCGATTAACTTCGCCCCTAAACCTTGGCCACGATAGCGACCATCAATATGCAATGCATCGATAATCGTCCCTTTGTCATAGTCATGATTACCGAAAGCACAGATAAATCCACACAATTGGCCATCATCCTCTGCAATCAGCACATGCTGATTAAAAGGTGGGTTTATAAGACGAGTTTGCCAGATAACCAGACGGTCATCGATAACGTCATGATCGAGGTAGTTTGCCCCTAATATCCCTTGATAATAGGTCTGCCAACTTTGCGCGTGCAAATGCGCAATACGTTCGTAGTCTTTATATTCAGCTACTTTAATTTCCATTGCTAGTTCCTTATTACTTCCTGTAAGGATTCCGTTCCTTATCCATACTATGCATTAACAGACGAAAAGCAAAACATTCTAAAACAATTTACCATCACAATTTGAAACAACAGTGATTTGACTTACACGTGTACGCTGATAATCTAGCGCACAACTGTTCGCTAAAAGGATATTTTAATGCGTCACTCTGTCAAACCACCCATAATCTGGCTTAATGTATTGTTATTCCTCACTACATTTATCGCCGCAATTATTGCCGTACCTTGGTATGGTATGGTGCAGGGTTATCAAGCTGAGCACTGGTTATGGTTACTGGTTGCATTTTCGTTCTGCAATCTTTCAATTACTGCTGGCTATCACCGTTTGTGGTCACACAAAACTTATCAAGCCCACCCTGCATTACGGGTGATGTTTGCTATCGGAGGTGCTTTCGCACTGCAAAACAGTGCTTTACATTGGAGCTCTGACCATCGAATTCATCACAAGCACGTCGACAAGAACGACGTAGATCCATACTCTGCCAAACGTGGGCTGTGGTTTTCTCATATTGGCTGGATGCTGAGACACTACAACAAAGAGAGCTACCACGATTACGGTAACTGCCGTGATTTACAAAAAGATTGGGTCGTAATGTGGCAGCACAAATATTACCTATTACTCGCCATTGCGACCAATGTTGGCATTCCACTGGCGCTTGGTCTTGTCTATCATGATATTGCGGGCATGTTATTGATTGTTGGCGTATTACGTTTAGTGCTAAGCCACCATACAACCTTTTTTATCAACTCATTGGCACACGTATGGGGATCTCAACCTTATACCGACAAAAACACGGCACGTGACAACGGAATTCTCGCAGTGCTGACCTTTGGTGAGGGCTACCATAACTTCCATCACATCTTTGAAAATGATTATCGTAATGGTATTTATTGGTGGCAGTATGATCCGACTAAATGGTTCATTAAGAGTTCACAATGGTTAGGACTCGCCGATAAATTACGTACCACTCCCAAACTAAAAATTGAGCAAGCTAAAGCGAAACAAGCATTGAAGAAAGCACTTGAAAAAATTGAAGATCGCCCTGACATGCAACACCTTAAGCAGGCATTAAATGACGAATTTGAATTGTTAATTGGTAAAATAAAAGACTATTACGAGCTAAAACGACAGCTGGTGGAACATAAACGCAACGGACTGGTGGCTAAATATGAGCACTCTTTGCTTTTGATTCGCTATCGTCAAATTAAAGCTGAGCGCAAAGCGCTGCAGAAGAACTGGCAACTGATGTTAACCCATTGCTACTAGCCAACCAGTGCGTTTTAAAACACGATACTATTTCATTGATGAGACTCATTAATGAATAAACACGAAGGAGCGATTTTCGCTCCTTCGTGTTTTCAGTGAGCATCGTCACACTGATAAGCGGAGACCTCATTCCTGTTTGCGCATCATTAATAGCAATTTGGGAAATAGTGAACATCATTTATCGTCATAAACACAAAGCTAAATTCTATTAACCCTCTGAAAAATAATGAATCCTTCCTCTCCTAGTAAAAGCATACCCTTTCTTTAATCCTATGCTGAGAACATCTCGCTAGCTCATCCCCACAATTGTTATTACACTGTGAAGCGGAACAAAGTTGATCATTGTATATTTGCGGCGAGACAAGGAAGTCTATGAATAACCAAGCGTTAATTGAAAAATTTATTCGTATTGTTGGCACTGAAAACGTATTGACTCACGAAAAGAAAACGGAATATTACCGCTCTGGCTTTCGCTCCGGTCAGGGCAAAGCGCTGGCTGTATTGTTCCCTAGTTCATTAGTTGAGCAATGGCAGCTACTGCAAACTGCGGTGGATGCCAACTGCATCATTATTATGCAAGCAGCAAAAACCGGTTTAACTGAAGGCTCCGCCCCCAGTGGCGATGATTACGATCGCGAAGTGGTGGTCATCAATATTACTCGTATTAAAACGCTGCATTTAATTAATGATGGCGCACAAATTATCAGCCTACCTGGTGTCAGTCTTCACCAGTTGGATAAGCGTTTAAAATCGGTCAATCGAGCTCCCCACTCTGTGATCGGGTCTTCGACGATTGGCGCGACAGTCGTTGGCGGTATTGCCAATAATTCAGGCGGCGCCCTAGTAAAAAGAGGCCCCGCCTACACGGAACTAGCGCTTTTCGCCCGCGTCACTAAAGAAGGTCAATTAGAGCTCGTTAATCACCTTGGCATCAACGATCTTGGTGAAACACCGGAGCAAATCCTCGCGAATGTTGAACAGGGAAATTTTGCCGCAAGCTCAATCGAAAACGGGGATGCCATGGCTTCTGATCATGAATATGAACAACGCGTTCGTGATATTAATGCCGAAACCCCATCACGCTTTAATGCTGACTCACGTAGGCTTTTTGAGTCCAGTGGTTGTGCTGGCAAACTGGCGGTGTTTGCTGTCCGAGTTGATACCTATCCGATCCCCAGCAAAGAACAACTTTTTTATATCGGCTGTAACGATGCAGACAAACTGACCACACTGCGCCGCGATATGCTGAGTCAATTCGAAAACCTGCCTGAGATGGGCGAATACATGCATCGTGATATTTTCAATTTGGCGGAAAAATACGGTAAAGATGTATTCTTGTCTATTCACCATTTAGGCACTGACAATTTACCTAAGTTCTTTTCACTCAAGGCGAAAGTCGAGTCCATACTAAAACGGGTTCCATTTGTCTCTAACGACTTGCCTGATCTTGCGCTCTATTGGCTCAGTAAATTATTCCCCCAGCATTTGCCAGCCAGAATGTTGCAATTCAGAGACCAATACCAGCATCATTTGATTTTAAAAATGAGTGATGATGGCATTCAAGAAGCGAAACAGTACCTTGAGAATGTATGGTCAGAGCAAGAAGAATGCGATTACTTTGAATGTACCGCCGATGAGGGTAAAAAAGCCTTACTACATCGCTTTGCCGCCGCAGGAGCTGCAATTCGATATGAAGCCGTACACTCTAATGAAGTGGAAGATATCTTAGCACTGGATATTGCCTTACGACGTAACGACATTGATTGGGTCGAACAACTGCCAGATGAGATCACCAATGAATTGGTGGTCGGACTCTATTATGGCCACTTTATGTGTCATGTCTTCCATCAAGATTACATTTTCAAAAAAGGCACTGATACGAAGAAAATGAAAGCACTGATGTTAAAACTGCTCACCGAAAAAGGGGCAAAATACCCCGCGGAGCATAATGTCGGGCATCTCTATGAAGCAGAACAGCAACTACAAGAATTTTATCACTCGCTCGACCCAACCAACACCTTCAACCCCGGTATCGGCAAGATGAGCAAGTTCAAACGTAACTGTAATTGCTGTTAAGTTTAAGTACAGTAAGTATCAATCTATAGGCAATAAAATCTATCGACAATAAAACGGCCTCTCATTGAGAGGCCGTTTCGATACTAAATTCACTAATGATAAGAGTAAACATTACTTCATGATGCGCGCTTTAAACGCTTTACCTTTGATCTTGCCGTTTTGCAGCTGCTTCAAGGCACGATTTGCGACTGATTTTTCCACCGCAACGTAAGAAACCATCGCCAGAATATTAATCTTACCGATGCATTTACCATCGATACCCGCTTCCTTGGTCAGAGAACCAAGGATATCACCAGCACGCACTTTCAGCTTTTTACCACCAAGAATTTGAATCGTTGTCATTGCCGCATCAAACGGTTCACCAGCTGGGCGGTGAGGTAACGCTTCAGGTGCAATTTCAATGTCCATGTACTCTTCAATCAAAGCCGTACGGTAGCCATCTTTGTCGCTGTAGAAGCTAAATGCTTGACCTTTTGAACCAGCGCGGCCAGTACGACCAATGCGGTGCACGTGTACTTCAGGATCGCGTGACAATTCAAAGTTAAATACCGCATCAAGGTTATCAACATCTAGGCCGCGCGCAGCAACATCGGTCGCGACAAGAATGGAGATACTCTTGTTTGCAAACATGGTTAATGCTTGATCGCGTTCACGCTGCTCTAAATCACCGTGAAGTTCTGTAACACTAAAGCCACGATTGTGTAGTTCGTCAGCAACCGCCATTACTTCTTTCTTGGTGTTACAGAAGATCACTGATGATTCTGGGCGGTGCGCCATCAGCAACGTTTCTAATGCTTCGTCACGATCTTCTGTTGCATTGATTTTGTAGAAGTGCTGTTCAATGGTCGAAGTTTGGTGAGTTGATTCCACTTTAACCAGTTGTGGCGCCTTCATGATGCGAGAAGCAATCGCCTCGATCTCTTTCGGGAAAGTCGCACTAAACAGAAGAGTTTGGCGCTGAGTAGGCGTTTGATCGATAATCGCATCAAGCGCATCTTGGAAGCCCATGTCTAACATGCGATCTGCTTCATCCAGCACCAAAGTATTTAACTCTGACAAGTCAATACGATCGCGGCTAAGGTGATCAAGAATACGACCCGGAGTACCAACTAAAATATGCGCGCCATGTTCCAGAGAACCAATTTGCGGCCCCATTGGCATACCACCACACAACGTCAACACTTTAATGTTATGAATACCACGCGCTAGAGTACGGATCTCTTTCGCTACTTGGTCAGCCAATTCGCGAGTTGGACACAGAACTAAAGATTGCACACGAAAACGTTTCACCTTTAGGTTTGAAAGCAAACCCAGCGCAAACGTCGCCGTTTTACCTGAACCGGTTTTGCCTTGACCAATCACATCTTTACCTTCAAGAACGATAGGCAAGCTTTGTGCTTGGATTGGGGTCATTTGAGTGTAGCCCAATGAATCAAGGGTCGTTAGCAGCTCAGGCTGTAGTGGCAAAGATTTAAATGAATCGGTCAAAACTTATACTCGTCGTTTGTGTCTCTATGCACAGAGCATAGATGGAAAATAGCAAAATAAAAAAACCGCCTCTCTAGAAGCGGTTTTTACAAAAAAGTCGTCTACCCTAAGGTTAACGTAATCCGTGCAAAAACTCGGCGCGCGTCGCTGGGATAGATTTGAATATCCCGCCAAGTGCCGTCGTGGTCGTTTGGCTCGTCGCGTCCATAACACCGCGCGATTTCACGCAGTAGTGCGTTGCATCAATGGTTACCGCCACATCATCAGACTCAAGCAAGGTTTGCAGCGCAACCAGAATCTGTTGAGTCAAACGCTCTTGCACTTGTGGGCGCTGAGCAAAGAAACGCACGATACGGTTTATTTTTGACAAACCAATGATTTTTCCGCGTGGAATATAAGCCACTGCGGCCTTACCATCGATCGTCACTAGGTGATGTTCACAAGTGCTGGTTAAGGTAATGTCTTTAACACGAACCATTTCGCTGACATTCATCTTATTTTCAATCACGGTAATTTTTGGAAAGTTTTGGTAGTCAAGACCAGAAAAAATCTCATCCACATACATTTTTGCAATGCGGTGCGGCGTTTCTTCTAAACTGTCGTCCGTAAGGTCAAGATCAAGCAGAGAAAGAATTTCCCTCATATGATGTTGAATCTTTTCCTTTTTTTCTTCACGACTAAATTGGCTAGGCACCATTGGTGTCTCTAATCCACGGCTTTCAAGTGCATCTTTTACTAACAATGCAGACTCGCTAAGACCTGACATTCCACTTCCTCATATTACTCCTTGCGGATGGCTGACAAGGATACTCGGATTTTTTAATAATTACACCCATATTTTAACTAGGGGGACTATTCTGCGAACGATTCAACGCCACGGTACGCTTAGTGTCACGGCGAATTTGTGGTAGAGTTAGCCAAAACTATAACGAGATTAGGAATGACACCATGGGTTGCTGTGACGCTCCTGGCTTGATGCCAATTGAAGACGCGATGGAAAAAATGCTATCACGCATCGAACCACTGCAAAATACTTTAGAATTACCGCTTGCAGACGCACTGGGTTTTGTTCTGGCAGAAGATATTCTTTCTCCGATTTTTGTGCCTCCATTCGACAATTCAGCGATGGATGGCTATGCGGTACGTATAGCAGACTTAGCGCACTCAAACACGCTACCGATGGTAGGTAAATCTTTTGCTGGTCAACCTTTTGTTGGTGAATGGCCGCAAAACACTTGTATTCGTATTATGACCGGAGCTCAGATCCCTACCGGCTGTGATGCGGTGATCATGCAAGAAAACACGCAAGTGACCGACGCCGGTATCGTTTTTGCTGAAGAAAATGTCAAACCACAAAACAATATCCGCCCAACTGGTGATGATATTAAGCAAGGTGATGTGGTTTTGGCCAAAGGCGCTCGTTTATCCCCGCGTGATATTCCAATGATTGCTTCACTGGGTATTAGCCATATCAGCGTTATTCGCAAGCCGAAAGTTGCGTTCTTCTCGACCGGCGATGAGTTAAAACCGCTTGGTGAGCCACTTGAAGCTGGCCAAATTTACGACAGTAACCGCTACGGAATAAAACCATTAATTGAGAATTTTGGTTGTGAAGCGATTGATCTCGGTATCATTCCTGACTGTCCACAAACATTGAAAGAGACCTTTGAAAAAGCGCAATCACTGGCCGATGTTGTGGTGACGTCTGGTGGCGTGAGCGTTGGCGAAGCTGACTACACCAAAGACATTCTTGAAGAACTTGGAGAAATTGGTTTTTGGAAACTGGCTATCAAACCGGGTAAACCCTTTGCGTTTGGTGCTCTTTCTTCTGCGTGGTTCTGTGGCTTGCCTGGTAATCCCGTTTCTGCCGTGTTAACCATGTATGTATTGGTTCAGCCAATGCTGGCAAAACTGGCTGGTCATAGTGAATGGCAAGCGCCGCAGTCCATTCCAGCCATCACAAAAACAGGTTTCAAGAAAGCCCCAGGGCGTACCGATTATCAACGTGGTATTTATTCACTTGAGAATGGGCAGTTTGTGGTGGAAACCACTGGTAACCAAAGCTCTGGCGCATTCCGCTCTATGAGCTTGGCCAACTGCTTTGTGGTGCTTGAGCGCGAGCGCGGCCGCGTTGAAGCGGGCGAGACAGTACAAATTCAACTGTTTAACTCAACGTTATACTAGAGGTCACCGTGGAGATCTTATCTGATCAAGAGATGCTGCGTTACAATCGCCAAATCGTACTAAATCAATTTGATTTTGACGGTCAAGAAGCACTCAAGCAAGCGTCGATTTTGATTCTCGGTGCCGGTGGTTTAGGTTGTGCATCAAGCCAATACCTCGCCACGGCAGGTGTGGGCAAGTTAACTCTGATTGACGATGATGTGGTCGAACTGTCAAATCTACAACGACAGGTTCTGCACCATGATGCCGATATCGGCAAAAAGAAAGTGGCATCAGCAGCGCAATCTTTGGCGTTGCTGAATCCGCATATCGAGATAGCGACCATAGATAAACGCTTGAGTGATGATGGGCTATCGATACTTATCCAAAGCCATAGCTTAGTTTTGGACGCATCCGATAACGTCGACACACGTAATCAGCTTAATCGCTTGTGTTATCAACATAAAACACCGTTGATTTCTGGCGCAGCAATCCGGATGGAAGGCCAAGTCAGCGTCTTTACTTATCAAGATGAACAAGCACCTTGCTATCAGTGTTTGAGCAGTCTTTTTGGTGGCGGCGCTCTAAGTTGCGTTGAAGCGGGCGTAATGGCACCAGTAGTGGGCATTATTGGTGCGATGCAGGCTATGGAAGCGATTAAGGTTATTGCTAACTATGGCTCGCCTAAACAAGGCAAAGTGTTAATTCTTGATGCTATGACGATGTCTTGGCGCGATATGAATTTGATGAAAATGCCTACATGCTCAGTGTGCGGTCCTAAATAAGGCTGTTGTAAGATAATAAGGAGATGTCGGTTATGGATAACCCTAAATATTTTCTTGCCGCCCTACTCGCAGCATTAGTACTGTTACTTGCGCTATTGTGGTTCAATTCTGACAGCAATAGCCAAGTAACCACCGTCCCAATAATCGAATCGACACTGACTCAATCTCTCGATGGCCAAAGGCGATTCTTAACACTTGATTTGGGTGAAGGTAATACTCACGTTATATCTGCACCAATAAGCGTACAATGCAACCTGCAAGAGCTCGCTCAAATTGAGATTGCAACAGACCGACTTGGCCATGTCAGTTACCACTTTATCTCTTGCCACTAGGAGGCAACGTGACGTCACTTGTATCCACTCCCCTTGTATCTGCGAAATGGCTTTATCAGCATAGCAGCGATCCAAACTTGATTATCTTAGATGCCAGTATCGATTTTCAAATTCCATCTGAAACTGAAAAAGACAAAGAGAACCTGATCCCGCAGTCAATTCGTTTCGACTACGATAAGTGTTTTTGTGATCCTGACGCGGCACTTCCTCACATGATGCCCAGCGAAGCACGTTTTAATCAGCTTGCGCGACAAATCGGCCTAAACAACGAATCGATTATTGTTGTCTACGACAACAGCGGTACCTTCGCTTCTCCGCGTGCGTGGTGGATGCTTAAAGCCATGGGACATCAAAACGTATTTGTACTTGATGGCGGTCTTGCGGAGTGGAAGCGATGTGGTTACTCAACGACAACGTGCTACCACGACGCACCCGTCGGCAATTTCAATGGCAAGTTGGAGCCTAACTACTTTGTCGCGGCGCAATACGTTGAGCAACAAATTGGCAACGACAGTAGCTTGACGGTCGATGCTCGTGGCAAGGCGCGTTTTCTTGGTCAAACGCCTGAACCACGCGCTGGTGTTCGCAGCGGTCACATCCCAAATTCTGTTTGCCTGCCCTTTGCCGAACTGATCGATGGCCACAAACTCAAAACTGTTGAGCAGCTAATTCCACTGATGGAAAACACGCTTGTGGCTGGAAAGCAAGAATATCTATTTAGTTGCGGATCGGGTGTCACCGCATGCATCGTTTTACTGGCTGCCACACTCGCTGGCTATGAAACCAAACAGTTACGAGTGTACGACGGGTCATGGACTGAATGGGGCAGCAATTCGCGCTTACCGATTGAATAAGTCTTGGTTATAAACAAAAATAAAATCCCCGCATACGGGGATTTTTTTTACACACGCTGCAGTAATTTTTTGTTCGAATAGTTTTAAACTAAAGAACTAAATACTCCAACCGACCCACAATTGCAGATTCCTAACCTTGGCTAATTTGTTCATCTAGGTTCAATACCGTCAGGGCATTGCTAACACTTGTCGCAATCACATCAATCGCGCCAGTACGCAGAGCACCAAGTAGAGAGAGCGGTTTACTGTTTTCTGCTGCGATCGCAATCACTTCTGAAATGGCTTTAAACTCGTCAATGCCGAGCCCTATCACCCGGTCGCTCATCACGGTTTTGGCGGATGCACCATGGATATCGAAAAAGTCATAACCGGCAAAATCACCAACAACACCTTGGTGCAAGCGCGCCTGCACCACTTCATCGGCACTAAACCACCCGAGATCAACCATGTAGCTGTTCTCACTCATATCACCAATGCCTATTAAAGCCACATCTGCTTTACGCGCTAAATCAAGGGTTTGCTTAACAGTCGCATTTTGCATAAACGCCAATTTCTGTTCGCGGTTTTCAGCATAAGCTGGAGCATAGAGCGTTTCTGAACTGCCCCCATAACTCTTAGCAAACTGTCGGCAAATGTGGTCAGCGTTAAACATGCCGCCTCTTGGGTGAATACCACCGATGCCACAGACAAATTTGACCTCTTTTTGTGGGATAACACCAATATGATGCGCCACCGCAGAAACATTGCGTCCCTGCCCTACTGTTACGACAGTGCCATTTTGCAATGTGCCCGCCATGTACTTCGACACCAAGCCTGCCACTTGCAGGCGCTGTGCCTCTTCGCTCGGTTGATCCAAGGCGACCAAAGCACGTTTCACACCAAAGCGCTCAATCAGACGCTGCTCAATTTTGGCACTGAAAACCGGGTGATACTTGACTGTAATTTCAACAATGCCTTCATCACGCGCCTGTTTAAGTAAACGACCTACTTTAGCGCGTGATATTGCGAATTTTTTCGATATCTCTTCTTGCGTCGCGCCATCTTGGTAATAGGCCACTGAAATCTCAGTTAATACATCGGTACTGTTTATTGGTTTATCGGCTGTAGTGGTCACTATGTCGTCCGTCTGGAAATTAAATTTTTGGCAAAAGAACCCTGTCAAGGGCGCACATATGCTCAATGCATTAGCATTTGTCACTGCCCACCTTACCCTAAACAAATGTTCATCATCAATACAAATGTTCACAGCAAAATCTAATTAGGTGAGCCACACAAGAAAACCTGACCATAGCAAGCAAACGTTTAGCTGCAACTAGATGCGATGATAGTCAAAATTAATGGTGATTAAGCTCACCTAATTCATTACTACTCGATTGACTTTGGCGGCCAATAAGATAAATATGAATCCATCATTTACTCATCGTTAGAACAAATGCTCAGGCAATTTAGCTAACGAACAAAAGTTTTCTGTTAATGAGTAGAAACGGTCTAAATTTAGCCATGAACTATTCGTTAACTCGCTTGCAAATGTCTATGTCATTTCTCGTATCGACGTAGACAGAAAATAGGATGATCAATTATGAGCAACAAATTAGAGCAACTTCGTAAACTAACTACCGTTGTAGCAGACACTGGTGAAATTGAAGCAATCAAGAAATACCAACCAGAAGACGCGACGACTAACCCTTCTCTAATTCTTAAAGCGGCTCAAATTGAAGAGTACGCACCACTGATTGACCAAGCGATTGAATACGCAAAAGCGCAAAGCAACGATAAAGCCCAACAAGTACAAGACACTTGCGACATGCTTGCGGTTAACATCGGTAAAGAAATCCTAACCACTATCCCTGGCCGCATTTCAACCGAAGTTGACGCTCGTCTTTCTTACGATATGGAAGGCAGCGTATCGAAAGCTCGCCAGCTAGTTAAAATGTATAACGATGCAGGCATTACGAACGATCGCATTCTTATTAAGCTCGCTTCAACTTGGGAAGGCATCCGTGCTGCTGAGATCCTAGAAAAAGAAGGCATCAACTGTAACCTAACGCTGCTATTCTCATTCGCTCAAGCTCGTGCTTGTGCTGAAGCTGGCGTGTTCCTGATTTCTCCTTTCGTTGGCCGTATTATGGACTGGTACAAGGCAAAAGAAGGTCGTGATTTTGAAGCTTCAGAAGATCCAGGTGTTATCTCTGTTTCAGACATCTACAACTACTACAAAGATCACGGTTACAAGACTGTTGTGATGGGCGCAAGCTTCCGTAACATCGGTGAGATCCTTGAACTGGCTGGTTGCGACCGTCTAACTATCGCTCCTCAACTTCTCGCAGATCTAGAAGCCGCAGAAGGTGAAGTAGTAGAGAAGCTTATCGATTCTAAAGGCTCTCAAGCTCGCCCAGCCGCAATGACCCACGCTGAATTCCTATGGGATCATAACCAAGATGCAATGGCAGTAGAAAAACTTGCAGAAGGTATCCGCAACTTCGCTGTTGACCAAGGCAAGCTTGAAGAGATGATCGCAGCGAAACTGTAATCCAAAACTATTTAAAAGAGGGAACGAAAACGTTCCCTCTTCTACATCTATTTACACGTGTCTCATAAGACAGAAACAATATTCGGAAATAATTATGGATCGTAAAATTTTAGCCAATGCAATCCGTGCGCTAAGCATGGACGCAGTTCAACAAGCTAACTCGGGCCACCCTGGCGCACCAATGGGTATGGCTGATATCGCTGAAGTACTTTGGCGCTCACACCTAAACCACAACCCAGCTAACCCAGAGTGGGCAGATCGCGACCGTTTTATCCTATCAAACGGCCACGGTTCTATGCTGATTTACTCTTTGCTACACCTAAGTGGTTACGAGTTATCAATTGACGATCTGAAGAACTTCCGTCAATTGCATTCAAAAACGCCTGGTCACCCAGAATATGGTTACGCACCGGGTATCGAAACAACAACCGGTCCTCTAGGCCAAGGCATTACCAACGCGGTTGGTATGGCGATGGCTGAAAAATCATTGGCAGCACAGTTCAATAAAGAAAGCCACGACATCGTTGACCACCACACTTATGTTTTCATGGGTGATGGTTGTTTGATGGAAGGCATCTCGCATGAAGCTTGTTCTCTTGCGGGCACATTAGGTCTTGGTAAGCTGATCGCGTTTTGGGATGACAACGGCATCTCTATCGATGGTCACGTAGAAGGTTGGTTCTCTGACGATACGCCTAAGCGTTTTGAAGCCTACGGCTGGCATGTTATCCCTGCGGTTGATGGTCACGATGCTGACGCCATCAATGCAGCGATTGAAGCGGCAAAAGCAGACCCACGTCCAACGCTAATCTGTACTAAAACTATCATCGGTTTTGGTTCGCCAAATAAATCAGGCTCTCATGACTGCCACGGTGCACCACTAGGTGTGGAAGAAATCGCAGCGACGCGTGAATTCCTTGGTTGGGAACATCCAGCATTTGAAATTCCAGCAGACGTCTATT
>NZ_AFWD01000031.1:0-1249 GCF_000222565.1 Vibrio sp. N418 | reverse complement strand
AAGCCGACTCAAGCATTCACACTAGACATAAAAACGACCTAGATCACATAAGTTTCCACAATGGAAAGCCCACCTTTCCTCTACATGTGATCTACATCTCGGTAATATTATTCCTGTCGAGAGGGGAAACCCGCTAAAACAATCAAACAACAAGGTAAGACAATTATGAAAAATGCACTCATCATCGCTCTATCAATATTCTCTGTTTCTGCTTTCGCTGCTGGCGGCGCAGCGTCTAACAACGGCTTAAATGGCGACTTGATTCAACAAGCAACCGCGGCGGGTCTTTCTACTGAGCAAGCTACGCAAGGTGTCGCAACCGGTCATATCACTACTGGTATGAGCGCTGAGTAATTTTGTAGGTAAATAGCTCAACGCAAACAGCACAAACCATCGTCACACTCGGTGACCCAATAGATAAAAGGTAAATATTATGAAAAACGCACTCATCATCGCTCTATCAGTATTCTCTGTTTCAGCTTTCGCAGCTAGCGGCGCAGCGTCTAACAACGGCTTAAATGGCGACTTAATTCAACAAGCAACGGCGGCGGGTCTTTCTACTGAACAAGCTACACAAGGTGTCGCAACTGGTCATATCACCACGGGTATGAGCGCTGAATAAAGGTTTTCAGCGACGCCAAAAGAAACTTACAGCGCTCATGGATGAGCTCGCTTTCACGCTAGAAAGTGTTCAAATTTAATTCCGCGCGGTTAATTTCCTGATTAGCTCCTGCGTTTTTACTTCAATACCTCCACCTATTCTCTAGTCCAACGCTAAACCTTCGTACACTTTGACGACTCTTCAATCTAACTGGCTAACTTCAACAAACCATTGTTATTTACAATGCAACGCCCATAATGGTTTGAGAGGTTTTATATACGCTACATCACCACCATCCCATGTAGGTATACTGAACCTTTGGTTACGTTGTGGATACAGTATAAATATCCAAAGCCGTCGAGCGCGAGAGCCCTCTTTCTAATAGCGGTTTGTTATCGTTCGATCAGCTTCGATAAATAGCCATCCCAGCAGTACGATAGGCGACCCAAAACATAATCAACCACCCAACCCAAAGAGTCGTCATTTGCGTAGATAACAGATGTTAATTAACTTGATTTGTTGCGATCTCACCTGTTCGAAAAATACAGCAACTCTGACTTATTCAATTAAGCCAGTTCCATTTTCTTCACTATAAGTTCTAACGAACGAAGAGCGATTACTTTACCTCCCCCTACAAACGGGGCCTAC
>NZ_AFWD01000032.1:0-164026 GCF_000222565.1 Vibrio sp. N418 | reverse complement strand
TTGTATTTCAAGCAACAGAATACACAAATGGTGTCCAGGGTGATACGACCAACGACTCTTCAGATTTCTTTTTAGCCGGTATAGAAGTTTCATCGGAAGGTGCTTATGCAGTCAATCAAGGGGATGTTCTCAAAATTCCGCTAAGCGAATTACTTGCTAATGACTACGACTTCGATGGTGATACATTGACGATTACTTACGTCAACGGCGAGCAGCACGGCGTTGCGACTATTGTCGGTGATATGGTTGAATTTGATTTAGACGATAGCTTTGTCGGTGAGACACAATTCACTTATCAAATTGATGATGGTAATGGTGGTGTGGATTCAGCTAAGGTCAATGTGATAGTCAATCCGTTACCTGAGCCAGCTGAAGTAACCGGAATTGTCGGCTCTGCAGTCAATGAGGGTGAATCATTAGTCTATATGGTCGAGTTAGATAAAGTCACACTCGAAGAAGCCATATTCAACTATTCATTTAGCCCTGAAAATGGCGCAAGTATTTATGATGTTGACTTAACTAAAGTCACATTTTCTCATGGCGTGACAGTGAATGAGTTTGGTCAGCTTGTTGTTCCCGCAGGTGTGCCACAATTTGAAGTCTATTTACCTACCGTTGATGATATTGAATATGAGCCAACCGAGAGCTTCCGCCTAACTATCGAAAACGAATCGGCACTGGGCGATATTCTTAATGATGGCGATACTGCCATTATTGACGTAGTTTCAGACGGTGATCGCGTTGATACCGTGCACTATATGCAAGGTCACGGCAAATACCTATGGTCAGGGTCTGCGGCTGAAATCGGTCAATCTCAAATTTATCAACTCGGTGAGTATGATCAGCAGAATGGATTGATGATCGATGTCGGTGATGCCGGTGATGATGTCTTTATGGGCGCAGGTAATGACTACATTAAACTCGGTGATAGTCACGCGCGTTTGGATGAAAATGCCCATTCGCAAGTAAACCAATTGGATGCACAAACCAAGATTGGTAACTTCATGTCTGGCTCTGATGATGATCAATTGTTAGCAGCGGCTTGGGGTGAAGACAGCGCTCTGAATACTTCAACGGTGAGCAATGCCTATATCGATGTTGCGCATGCTGGTGGCGGTGATGATTTCGTTCATGGTCAAAATGGCGCAGATGCGATATTTGGTGGTTCAGGTAATGACACTCTACTAGGTGGCGAGGGCGTCGATGGACTACGTGGTGGTTCAGGAAACGATACGCTTGATGGTGGTATTGGTGATGATATTCTGATCGGCGGTACTGGCAATGACATCCTAATTGGTGGACTGGATGCGGATATCTTTAAATGGGTAGATCAAGGAACAGAGCCTCGCAATGAACAGGATCTCATCAAAGATTTTGAAGTGGGTACTGATAAGCTTGATATTTCAGAACTACTGGGTGATGTGGATTCAATGCAAGATTTGCTGGAGAATATTTCAATCGAAAAAGTTTCTCGTCAAGATGTAGAGATTGTCATTAACAATGGCGACGACATTGATATTTCCATTACCCTTGAAGGGGTCGGTTCAGAGTTTGGCGGGTACAATAAAGGCCCACAAACCGGTGACGCCATCGCACCTATTCTCGACAATTTGTTTATTAACCTGCCAGACTAACCTCGTTCAATACTCTTTTGGACAGGTTAATCCGCAATAAAAAAGGGCCGTTAGGCCCTTTTTTGTATCATGATTATGATCGTTATATTGCGTTCAACAACGTTCGACTACAGCACTTTACAGGCGAAACCTTTTAGGTAGAAACCTTCTGGGTACGCAGTGTCAGTAGGGTGGTCCGCAGCTTGTTCGAAACGCTCAACAAACTTAACTTGGCGGCCTGCATCAAGCGCGGCATCGGCGATAATTTTCTGAAATAGACCTTGGTCCATCAAACCTGAGCACGAATAAGTCAACAATGTGCCACCTGGATTTAGGATCTGCATGGCAAGCATATTGATATCTTTGTAACCACGACAAGCGCCATTTAGTTGCGCTTTGCTCTCTGCAAATTTCGGCGGGTCCATGATAACAACGTCAAACTTAGTACCTTGATCACGGTATTCGCGTAGTAGTTTGAATACATCAGCGTTTAGAAAAACAGCGCGCTTCTTAGAGATATCAAACTCGTTTAGTTCGGCATTGAACTTCGCAGTGTCAAGTGCTGGTTGTGAAACGTCAGCATTGATAACACGTTTTGCTCCGCCTTTTAGGGCGTATAAGCCAAAACCGCCAGTATAAGAAAAGCAGTTTAATACGTCCTTGTTCTTTACATATTTCATCGCTTGCTGGCGGCTATCTCGTTGGTCTAGGTAGAAACCTGTTTTATGACCACCAACGATATCAACACTGATCTTGACGCCATTTTCTTCAATAACAACGGACTTAGGAGGCTCTTGGCCGTGAAGTACACCTGTCGTCTCTGCTAAACCTTCTTTCTTACGAACGGCCACATCTGAACGCTCATAAATATTGATGTCTGGAAAAACGTCGAGGAGAGCTTCAACCAGTGTCGCTTTATTGTATTCCGCGCCAGCGCTTAATAGCTGGCAAACCAAATAGTCTTGGTAGCGGTCGATGGTAATGCCCGGTAGGCCGTCAGATTCAGCGGCGATTAAACGGTAACCCGTTAAACCATCACGTTCGATGATGTCTTCGCGAAGCAGTTGAGCGTCACGAATACGTTTAACAAAAAACGCTTTATCAATAGGGGTATTCTCAAAGCTCCATACACGAGCACGAATTTGAGAATTTGGTGAATATGCCGCTTTAGCTAGCCATTGGCCGTTGTCGGCAAATACATCTACCGTTTCACCAAGTTCAGGTGAACCTTCTACTTTGTTAATGCCACGGGAAAACACCCACGGGTGCATGCGACGAAGAGATTTGTCGCGGCCTTTAACGAGGTAAATTGCTGGGGTCATGGGTTCACTCAATTGGTTGTTCACAAAGGGGGAGTATTGTCGGGGAAGCGTCAGTGAAAAGCAAATAAAAGAGCCGCTTGAAGCGGCTCTTATTGGGTGGGTTTGCGTTAGGTTAGGCTTTTATGCCCCTAAGCATCTCTTCCATGGTGGTGCTTTGGCTGCGCAGTTGTTCAATATGCGCTTTAGATGCGTTGATCATTCCACTCACCGTACTAGATTGATGTCTAATTTCATCCACACTGGCAGCAATATTATCGGCCACGACACCTTGTTGTTCGGCAGCGGTTGCAATTTGTGTTGAGCTATCGGAAATCGTTTGGTTTTTATCCGCTAATTCACCGATTTCGACGTTTACCTCTGCCATCAGTTGTTGACCTTGGTTCGCGCTCATCACGGTAGTTTCCATCAAACGAGTCAGTGATTGGCTATTACGTTGCAGAGCTTCAATCATTGATTGGATCTCAACCGTTGCTTGTTGTGTTCGGCCTGCTAGGGCGCGCACTTCATCAGCGACCACCGCAAAACCGCGACCTTGTTCACCAGCACGCGCAGCCTCGATGGCAGCATTAAGTGCCAGTAAGTTAGTCTGTTCTGAAATGCCATTGATAGCCGTGACCACTTCATCGATTTGAGCTGCATTAGCATCCAGTTCCGCAACAGCTTCAGAGGCCGATTGAATCTCGGATGATAAACTAGAGATAGAAGTCAGAGTGTTCGCAACCTTGACTTGGCCTTGCTGAGCAACGCTTTGGGCTTCACTAGTATTCGCACTAGAATTATGAGCTAAGCTGGCCACTTCACGAATAGTGGAAGCCATTTCTTCTGTCGCACTCGCCAAGGAGTCTAGGTGCTCTTGTTGATTAGTGGAAACCTGAGAGCTTTCTTGCGTCGCTTGATTTAGTTCAGAGCTGATTTGCTGCATAAGTGCAATGGACTCTTGAATGGAAAGCACCATATTTTGTTCGCGTTCAGCGACTTTATCGATGGTGATGGCAATTTCGCTAAATTCGTCACGGACTTTAAAAAAGTTCATGCGATTTGTGAGTTCACCATCTGCCAGCGTATTAAGGGCTTTGTTCATGGTAAACATCGCACCACCGATAAAGGTCATGATGTAGTAAACCGATAGAGCCATAATTGAAAGCGTGGCGATGATAATGCCAATTTGCATTGATGAAAGAGCGGACCAAACATTCTGCTCATGAGTTGCGATCAGGTTGAATTCGCCGCCGTTCACAGCAATTGAATCTTCACCGTAGCCAAATGCAATGTTGTTAGAGCCCGCGATCAGGTTAGCAACTTGCTCTTTTGTTAATTGGCCTGTTTCAATGATGTTTCCAATCAAAGTGAGTTCATCGTGATAAAGGTTATCAACCATTGACTGAGAGGCGCTATCAAGAACTAAAGTTAAGATGAGCAGGGCCGCGATAGGCAGCAAAAAGAGTAAGTAAAATTTTTCTTGAAGCTTTAGATGAATGAGATATTTATCAATCCAACGAAACGGTATTTCTTTCATAATTATAATTCCTTCGATAGACGCAAGGGGAGAGTTTGTAGAGTAATTGCACTATATCACTGTGACCTAAAAGGAGGTACAAAAATGACAGTTAAATGTATGAAATTTAAGGTGTGTGGCAGAGTTCAGGGCGTAGGTTTTCGCTACCATACGGCCTATCAAGGTTTAAAGTTGGGGGTAACAGGCTACGCAAAGAATCTGAATGACGGTGCTGTTGAAGTGGTGGTTTGTGGCAGTGAACAACAAATTGCAATGATGGAAAAATATCTTCAACAAGGGCCGAGAAGTGCACGTGTCGATTCGTTAGTCAAAGAAGAATTAGAATATAAACCGTATAACGGATTTTTAACCCTGTAGCCGACTTGCACGATTAGTCGAGCTACAGGAGTGTTTGTATGACTAGAGAGCCGCTATTACAAACATTTTGCCGGTTTAGGCAAGCCAGCTAATTTTGTCGCTTGCTTTGCCGGGCCTTCTTTAAAGAGTTTAAATAGGTACTTACTGTTACCTTTCTCTTCTCCATGTGCCTTAGCCATCGCTTTAACCAGCATTCTTACCGCAGGAGAGGTATTAAATTCAAGGTAGAAACCTCGTACAAAGTGTACAACTTCAAGATGCTCGGCAGTCAGCGTTATGCCTTCTTCTTCTGCTAAGATCTCTATCATTCCTTCTTCCCATTGGTTGTGATCCAATAGGTAGCCTTGAGCATCTGTTTCAATTTGTATGCCGTTATATTCGAACATTTTAGAAATCCAGTCGATTAGGTCAGAAATAGGGTAGCTCAGCAGAAGAGTTTGCTCAATAAAAAAGCCCGATGGCAATACACCATCGGGCTTTTTTTAAACAACGGTGACTAATTAGTCGTCGTTCATGATGCCTAGGATGCTTAGTAGGCTGGTGAACAAGTTCAGAATGTTTAGGTACATTGAGATTGTTGCACTCACGTAGTTTGTCTCTTCACCGCGAACGATACGGCTTGTGTCAAACAAGATAAAACCAGAGAACACGAGAGCAGACATGCTGCTGATAGCCAGTTGACCCATGGTTGAACCAACGAAAATGTTGATGATTGCCGCCACGATGACAATGATAAGACCAGCCATTAGGAAGTTACGCATGAAAGAGAAGTCTTTCTTACTGGTGATGGTGTATGCCGACAGGCCTAGGAATACCATACCCGTTAAACCAAGTGCTTGTGCGATGATCGATGGACCATTGGCAATTGATGCGTAGTAAGACAACATTGGACCTAAAGCACCACCCATTAGTGTGGTGAAGACGAATGTCCAAACGATGCCCATAGAAGAGTTGATGCTCTTAGGCAGAACAAAAAATAGAATGCCGATCGCAGCGACTTGCATCACAATAGCCATGATTGGCGAAATGCCCATTGCCATGGTTGCCATCGCAGCAACAGCACTTGTTACTAATGTCATTGATAGCAAGAAGTAGGTGTTCTTTAGTGTTTTATTGATCTCAAGTG
Organism: Vibrio sp. N418; assembly: GCF_000222565.1. Taxonomy (NCBI): domain Bacteria; kingdom Pseudomonadati; phylum Pseudomonadota; class Gammaproteobacteria; order Vibrionales; family Vibrionaceae; genus Vibrio; species Vibrio sp. N418. Next base: position 158,092 of record NZ_AFWD01000032.1, on the reverse strand, counting down.
TATTGGTTGCACTTGTTGATCGGGTAAACATAGGGCTGTTCATAATCTTCCTCGATATGGGTTTTATGCTTATAGCTACATTTATGAGGGTGTTGGCCGAAAAGATCAAGCCTCAAGTGAGCTGCAATTAAAATAATAATAAAATTTAGGCGTTTATGTACGATTCAAGTTGTAACACAATTTAACTAACCTCTCGTCTAATAGCGAGAAAACACGATTGTAGCACACGTTTTATATGAACTAGGGCATCTTTATAGGTAATGCCAACACAAGCTGGTGAGTATCAATACTCGGAAAAATAAAGACTCTAAGGGGAGCCCTTAGAGTCTGGTTAGTCTTATTGGTCGTGATAACGATGGTTTCGTAGCCGTTTAATGATGGAGTATCTGCGCCAAGAAGTTCTGCGTTCGATCGGACTGCGGGTTTTCGAAGAAATCGATAGGGTTGTTCTCTTCGATAATTTCCCCTGCATCCATGAAGATCACTCGATCGGCGACCTCTTTAGCAAAGCCCATTTCGTGTGTAACACAAAGCATCGTCATCCCCTCATCGGCCAGCTCAACCATAACGTCTAGCACTTCACGTACCATCTCAGGATCAAGCGCTGAAGTCGGTTCATCAAATAACATTACTTGTGGGTTCATACATAAAGAACGGGCAATCGCCACGCGTTGTTGTTGCCCACCTGACAGTTGACCGGGATACTTGTCGGCTTGATCTGGGATCTTCACCCGCTCTAAGTATTGCATCGCGACTCTTTCCGCTTCTTCTTTCGGCATTTTTTTTACCCAGATAGGAGCCAAGGTGCAGTTTTCAAGCACGGTAAGGTGGGGGAACAAGTTAAAATGCTGAAAACACATGCCAACTTCACGGCGTACTGCTTCGATATTTTTCAAGTCTTCGGTTAGTTCAGTCCCTGAAACATAAATATGGCCGCGCTGGTGTTCTTCAAGGCGATTGATGCAGCGAATCATGGTCGACTTACCTGAGCCAGAGGGGCCACAGATTACGATTTTTTCGCCTTTCTTGACCGTTAAATTGATATTTTTCAGAACGTGGAATTCACCGTACCATTTGTTCATGTCGTCAATTTCGATCATGTAATCTTGTTGTTGCGTCATATTACTTCCTTATTCGCTATCGTTTGTGGCCGGTGTGTAGTCTGTTTTCAAGCCATATCGAATAACGAGACATGCCAAAACAAAATACCCAGAACACTAACGCGACAAAAACATAACTTTCGGTAGCAAAACCCAACCACTCGGGGTCGGTGTTTGCGGCTTGGCCAATTCCTAGTACGTCGAACATACCGATTATTAACACCAAGCTGGTGTCTTTAAATAGGCCAATAAATGTATTCACAATCGATGGAATAGTGATTTTCAGTGCTTGAGGCAGAATAATCAGCCCCATCTTCTTCCAATAAGACAGCCCCAGAGCATCGGCAGCTTCATACTGTCCTTTGGGAATCGCCTGCAAGCCGCCACGCACCACTTCGGCCATATAGGCAGAACTAAATAACACCACACCAATCAGTGCACGGATTAATTTATCCGTCTCAGAGCCTTCTGCGAGAAACAGCGGTAACATTACCGAAGCCATGAAAAGCACTGTGATGAGTGGTACACCACGCCAAACCTCGATATACACGGTACATATGCTGCGAATGATCGGCATTTCAGAACGGCGACCTAAGGCGAGTGCAACACCAATAGGAAGTGATACCACAATACCCACCAAGGCAATGATGAGGGTGACCAGCAAGCCGCCCCATTTGTGCGTATCGACGACCTCTAGCCCAAATACGCCGCCATAAAGCAAGCCAGCGGCAAGGAACGGGTAGACGTTGACAAAAAATAGCCAAATCCAAGTGCGTTTCGGCGTTTTTTCATAGGCAAGCAGCACGGTAAAGATCGCTAATGTTGCGTAGAACAGTTGTGGTCGCCAGAGCTCAGCTTGTGGGTAAAAGCCAAACATGAATTGATCCCAGCGAACGCTGATAAAGACCCAACATGCGCCAACACGTGAGCAGTCGTCACGGCTGGACCCTAACCAATCGGCATCAATCAACGCCCATTGCACTGCTGACCAAATACCGACAAAGGCAAAATAGCCAAGAATGATGGTCACAATGGAGTTGATAGGGCTGTTGAATAAGTTACGTCGTAACCAACCAACCACACCCACGGTGTTTGAGGGTGGCGGAAGGTCAGGTTGAAATTGATGTGTACTCATATTATCTCTCCACCAAAGCGACTTTACGGTTGTAGACATTCATCAGCGCAGAAGTAAGAAGACTGAGAGTGAGATAAACCGCCATCGTCATCGCGATGATTTCAATTGCTTGACCGGTTTGGTTGAGTGTTGTACCTGCAAAAACCGACACCAGATCGGGGTAACCGATCGCCATTGCCAACGATGAGTTCTTGGTTAAATTGAGGTATTGGCTGGTCAGTGGTGGAATAATAATCCGTAATGCCTGAGGAATGACGACCAGTTTTAATGTTTTAGAGCGGGGTAAACCGAGCGACATCGCAGCTTCCGTTTGCCCATGACTCACCGCATTGATACCTGAACGAACAATCTCGGCAATGAACGAAGCAGTATAGATACTCAGCGCGAGTAGCAGAGCGGCGAGTTCTGGAATAATACTGATGCCACCACGGAAGTTAAATCCCTTCAGTTCAGGGTATTCGGCTGAAATCGGTGTGCCACTTAAAAAATAGGCAATAATAGGCAATAGAACACACAGACCAAGGACAATTCGTACCATGGGAGTTTGACGACCAGTGAGCTTTTGGCGATTTTTGGCCCATGTATTGATAGCGATAGAAGCGACAATACCGATAACGAGTGTGACAAAAATAATCGATGACCCCGACTCAAAGATAGGAGAAGGGAGATAAAGGCCGCGAACATTAAGAAAGACCGCATCGGCAAGGTTTAAACTCTGTCTCGGTGAGGGCAGTGCTTGTAGAACGGCAAAATACCAAAAGAAGATTTGTAGTAACAAGGGAATGTTACGGAATACTTCGATGTAAACAGCTGCTAAGCGGCTGACTAACCAGTTAGAAGAAAGTCGGGCAATACCAATAGCAAAACCAAGTATAGTCGCCAAGATTATACCAAGAACCGAGACCATTGCAGTGTTGAGCAGACCGATAATAAAGGTTCGGCCATAAGAGTAGGTTTCATCATATTCAATCAGTGTTAGGCCAATCCCAAAGCCTGCCTCTTGATTGAGGAAATCGAAACCAGTGGCGATACCACGTGATTCAAGATTGCTTAGTGCATTGTTAACTATGGTGTAAAAGAAAAAGCCAAGTGCGCCTACAGCGATGATCTGAAACACGACCGAGCGAAAAGTGGGATTATAAATAAGGCTGGTAGCGGAGTGTTTTGCTTTTGGCGCCTCGATTTGTGTAGGTTTCATACAGCAGTAACCTCTAATCCATCGAATGTAATAAAAGGGCGGGAGACCCGCCCAATATCGTCATGCCTTTTAGATAAGTCTTTGCAAAGAAGTGCTTATCTGGTTTGGCATTGTTTGCTGTGACTATCGGATTGGTGGCGCGTACATGAAGCCGCCTGCATTCCATAGTGCGTTGACACCACGAGAGATTTGCAGTGGCGAGTCTTCACCCACAGAGCGTTCGAAGCTTTCACCGTAGTTACCCACTTGCTTGATAATTTGGTAACCCCAATCATCATTCAAGCCAAGGCCTTTACCTTTAGGGCCATCTACGCCAAGAATACGCTTAATGTTTGGATCAGAGGATTTCAGCATTTTGTCGGCATTTTCAGAGGAAATGCCGTACTCTTCGGCGTTGATCATGGTATTTAGCGTCCATTTAGCGACGTTAAACCATTTGTCATCACCTTGACGAACCACAGGTCCTAGCGGTTCTTTAGAGATGATATCGGGTAGAACCACCGCTGAACTTGGGTCTGCTAAATTTAAGCGCAGTGCATAAAGACCAGATTGGTCTGTCGTGAGAACATCACAACGCCCAGCATCAAAACCTTTTGAGGTTTGAGCGGCGGTATCAAATACCACTGGGTTGTAGCTCATGCCGTTATTACGGAAGTAATCGGCAAGATTTAACTCCGTGGTAGTACCGGATTGAACGCAGACTGCGGCTCCATCAAGCTCTTTGGCATTGGTGACGCCAAGATCTTTCTTCACCATGAAGCCTTGGCCATCGTAGTAGTTTACGCCGACAAAGTTGAGGCCGAGTGACGTGTCACGATGCAGAGTCCAAGTAGTGTTGCGTGATAGAACGTCAATTTCACCCGATTGGAGTGCAGTAAAACGCTCTTTGGCGGTTAATGGTACATATTTCACTTTTGTTTTATCACCCAGAACTGCAGCGGCAAGTGCTTGGCAGTATTCAACATCAATACCTTCCCATTCGCCTTTAGAGTTAGGGTTAGAAAAGCCCGGCAAGCCGGTACTTACGCCGCAAGTGAGAAATCCTTGCTTCTTAACTTTATCTAGTGTGCTATCTGCTGCAAGTGCTTGAGTTGACAGTAAAGCGGTAGATGCAACTGCGACTGAAGCAAGAAGGGTTAGTTTTTTAGCCATGTTTATACTTCCTGTATGTTCCATGTTAAACAGGCAATGCCTGAAATAACGTAAAAAACGTCATGTATTGTTATCAGTGTTATTGAGAATTGTGAAATTTCACAACATATCAATTCAACCAGTTATAAGCCTAGGTAAGGATTCGATGTTTCTCAAATGTATAATTTAAATAGTATTTTGACTAAAATCACAAACTAAGACATCTCTCATTATGTTTAAATGTTAAATTTATGTAAATTATACTTAAGTGTAATTTTACTAAAGTTGTCGTCAAGTTCGCGTGTAACTCGCAGTTGTTGCGTAAAATCAGTATGATATAACCGTCCTACTTGGCGATATTGTGGTATTGGCGAGCTTATCCTCTACAATTAGCTTGCTTCTTTAGGCGGATGGGCGGTGATTACTTGTCATTAAGCTGCATCTTCAAACAGAATCTTCAAGTAGTTCTACGCCTGGTTCGAATGGGAGTCCCTAGCGTAATATGAGTCTTATTATTTCTATCGAGTAGATCAGGATCTGCTCAATGGAGAAAGTCACATTCGACATTGAGTGTCAGGGAGTCCGATGCAATATTTTCCAATTTTTTTAGATTTGAAAGCAAAGCCCGTATTGGTTGTGGGTGGTGGTGAGGTTGCGTGTCGCAAAGTGGATAGTTTGGTACGTGCCGGTGCAATGGTTACCATCGTTTCGCCAGCCATTGATGATTATTTGAAAGGCTTAGTCGCACAAGATGAGTGTCATTGGATTCAAAATTTCTATTCTAAAGATCAACTGAGCCGTCGTTATGTGCAAGTATGGGCGACGACAGACAACCCAGACCTTAATCACCAAGTTCATCATGATGCCAAGCAACTAGGCTTGCTAGTCAACGTGGTTGATGATCTACCGTATTGTGATTTTATTACGCCTTCGATGATCAATCGTGGTCGTATTCAAGTCGCAATTTCGAGCGGTGGTGCGTCGCCGGTTCTAGTTCGCAACATCCGCCAGAAACTTGAAGCGCAGTTGCCGCAAAACCTCAATGTCCAAGCGGATTTTGCTGCGTCAAAGCGCAATGATATCAAGCAAGCACTACCTGATGTTGAATCGAGACGAAAGTTTTGGGAGCGTTTTTTTGAGTTGCCTGAAGTGGAAGTCGCGACCTCATATCAAGCGCTTGAAGCTTGTTATCGTCAGCTGATTGACCAGCCTGTAACAGATGTTGGACAAGTCTCTTGGATTGAGTTTGGGAATGATGTTGAATTGTTATCGTTAAAAGCACTACGTTTGATGCAACAAGCGGAGTTGGTGCTGCATGCTCAAGAGTGCCCATTTGTGTTTGTCGACTCGGTACGACGTGACGCAGAGAGACTTGCTTTTGATGATGAAGTGGCGTTATCTTCAATGCTTACTAAGGCGCAACAGCAACAGTTGCGAGTGGTGGTTCTGATCCCGCAGGCATCGACCAAGTTCAGTTTGCTAATAAAGCAAGCACTGCATTTAAAGCTCGCCAGCCAATAAAACAAAACCCGCCAAATGGCGGGTTTTTAAATCAAATACTGTTATCAAAGTCTACGACTGAGTTAGTCGCGGAAGTTCTCAAACTGGAATGGTTGACCAAGTTCTGCGCCACGGATGTGTGCGATAGCGGTTTGTAGATCATCACGCTTTTTGCCAGTAACACGTACTTTATCACCTTGGATAGATGCTTGTACTTTTAACTTGGCGTCTTTCAACGACTTGACTACTTTTTTTGCTGTTGGTGTATCAATGCCTTGTTTGAACACGATAATTTGATGCCAGCGACGACCGGTTGCTTCAGGCTCTTTTGATTCTAGAGCACCCGCATCGATACCACGTTTAGCAAGGTGGCCGCGAAGCATTTCGCGCATTTGCTTAAGCTGAAAATCACCTTCAGCACTCAGTTTTACTGTTTCATCTTTTTGTAGCTCAAATTCAGCATCAACGTTTCTAAAATCAAAACGAGTCGTAAGCTCTCGTGATGCGTTGTCTACCGCATTACGTAATTCAACGGTATCAATCTCAGAAACAATATCAAAAGATGGCATGTAGATGTCCTCTAAGTAAATTTATGGGCGTGCTTTTACTGCGTTCGCCAATAGTTCCAACATGTTCGCTGTGTCTTCCCAACTTAAACATGGATCGGTAATAGACTTGCCGTAGGTAAGGGCAGTCAGGTCATCCATAGGTTGGTTGCCTTCGACAATAAAACTTTCCGCCATAATGCCGGCGATGAAAGTACTACCAGATTTGATTTGCTCGCAGATGTCTTTAGCGACATCGATTTGTTTGCGATGCTCTTTCTGGCAGTTTGCATGGCTGAAATCTACCACAAGTCGTTGTGGTAAATCGAATTCTTCTAGTTGTTTGCAAGCGGCTTCAACCGATTTTGCGTCAAAGTTCGTTCCTTGCTCACCACCACGTAAAATGACGTGTCCAAATGGATTACCGCTGGTGCGATAAACTGTCATTCGACCATTTTTATCGGGGGAATAGAAATAATGTGACGCTTTTGAAGCTCGAATTGCATCGATGGCGATCTTAATATTACCATTCGTGCCATTTTTGAAGCCAACTGGGCAAGACAATGCCGATGCCATCTCTCGGTGGATTTGTGATTCCGTGGTACGTGCGCCAATGGCACCCCAAGTGATCAAATCAGAAATGTATTGGCCAGTAACCATATCAAGAAACTCGGTTGCGGTCGCTAAGCCAAGCTTGTTGATATCGAGCAATAGTTTACGAGCTTTGTGCAAACCAGTTTCTAACGCGTATGAACCATCTAAGTTAGGATCGGTAATCAGACCTTTCCAACCTACGACAGTGCGCGGCTTTTCAAAATACGTGCGCATCACAACAAAGAGTTCATCTTTGTATAGTTCTTGAATTGCTGCGAGTCGATTAGCGTAATCAAGCGCCGCTTCAGTATCGTGAACAGAACATGGGCCGACAATTACCAGCAAACGGTGTTTGTCTTGGCCATTAAGAATGCGTTCAATTTGGCGGCGAGAATGAGCTATGCGATCTGCAACGTCGTCCGTGATTGGGTAAGCGTTACTCAACTCTACTGGAGCTGGCATTGGTCCCAATGGTTGGGTTCTTAGTTCGTCGGTTTTAAGTGGCATACCACAGCCTATTCTTTTATTGCGAAGCGGTAAAGATAACGGAAACGCAATAAGGAATAAACCTATTATACAAATTCTTAAGCTTTAACTTATAACGAAGTAAATAAAGTAACTATAACGGGGTGACAATGTAACCTTTAAATGGTGGTAAATCTCATAATTGTTAATGCAATGTTGACTTTAAGCAGTGCTGACATTTAATTAAGGCATAGATAAGCATGTCAGACCAGTTGGTTGTGAGGGTTGTGATGATTTCGCCACTACGTAAAGCGAACCTATATCTCAAATTATTTGGCTTTTTCAAAGTGCCGCTGATTTACTATTGTCGGCCGAACATTATTAGCCTTGATAAGAACAAAGTTGAAGTTGTTATTCCGTTCAAAAGGCGTAACAAAAATCATCTCAATAGTCTTTATTTTGGTGTATTGGCGGTTGGGGCTGATGTGGCGGGTGGCTTTATGGCCATGAGCAAAAGTCAGGCGCGGGGGGAGCGAATATCATTGGCGTTTAAATCAGTACAAGCGGATTTTTTAAAGCGCCCAGAAGCCGACGTTCTGTTTACTTGTCAAGATGGTGCGCTGATAGATGAAATGTTGGATCAAGCGATTGAGAGCGGAGAGCGAGTCAATCAACCCGTTACGATTATCGCCACTTGCCCAACACTGCATGGTGATGAGCCAATGGCGATATTTCAATTAACACTGTCTATAAAAAAGAGCGCACGTTAAGGTAGCGGAATGTTCGGGTCGACGTCGATTTTTTCAATCGCCACGATTTTTGAACGATTCATAATGATTTTCCAACGGAAATAACGTTGTTTGCCATCATAGCGGTTTTCTCGCGCGATTAGGTTGATCAGATGACGCTTCTCTACCGATTCACGGCTGACTTGTCCATTGTTCAATAGATAGACTTTGTTTGAACCTTTATCCATTAAGCGGGTAAGAGGGCGCATACTGATCATCATTGATTCACGCGTTTCTTCATAACCACTCATGAACTTAGATGTGGCCATTTCGACATGTGAACGATAATGCAAAATCTGTTCTTCACGCTGTGCGGTACGCTTTTTACGGACAAATTGAATGCGATCAGGCAGTTTATTCAATTGAGTGTAATCGAGCCATTCGGTCTTTTGCCCAACCGTCTTATTGGTGGTTGGGTCGATGTAACGGCGACGCCATTTCGGTTTCCCCTTACGGAACCAGCGCCATAAAACATCACGTAAGTCATCTTTAAAGATCTCGCGTAATGCATAAACAAAAGACATCGCGATGATAAATGACGCGGTGATCTCCCCCCAGTAATCACGAGCAAGAATTGCGGTACTGGTAACGAAAACCATCACAAAGCCGGTTGCGATCCCTTTCACTACGCGCTTCATGTTTTTACCCAGCGACGTCGTGCGTTCTTTGAGAACGATGGGATGTTCGATCAAACGGCGTAGTAAGCGCATTTTATTACTCATTCGCGTGACATCGTCACGTGTGGTGGCAGAGTTATAATTATTAAGCTTACGGTGGGCTTTCTCTTTTTCGACGATGATAATTAAACGCTCTTTTAAGGTTTTATATTCACCATCACGAGACATGTGGGCAACCAGTGAGAGAAACTTTTGCTCGGTGTACCAAGAGAGATAGTTATCAATATTGGCGTAGTAGCGTTTTAAGTTCTCTTCATATGGAATGGCTCGGCGCAGTTTTTTTAATATGTCGATCGCCAGCTCGATAACCGCATCAATCTCTTCATCGGTGACGGATTCACGATCGTGTTTGTTGAGTTCGCTAACCGCTTTATCTAATGCAATCACATATTGATAGGCGAACAAACTCAAGCTGACACGATATTGTGTTGAAGATAGGCGACCACGTTTTGCTAAGCGACTGTGTACCAATGGCAACAGGGTTTTATCACTGTAGTACGCGCGTTTTTGCACAATCGATTCGTAGTAGAATTCGGTTTCTTTTAATACGTCAGGACTGAGTCCCAACTCACCAGGCACGAAAAAATAGAGGTCAAGATCGGCCTTCTTGCTGGACGCCATCGAGTGGGAAATCTTGAGGGTGATGCCGTCTAGCTTATCAACGGTAATCAAGAGAAAGCTCCGAGAGGAAAAAAGTTCTAATTATCTGGCGCAAGCATATCAGAGTTTCGCTATAATCGCCCCCAATTAAGTGTTACAGAGAAAAAATACGATGATTAATGTAGGTCAAATAAACCACCTAGAAGTTGTCAAAAAAGCAGAGTTTGGTGTCTTTCTTGATGCAGGTGAGTACGGCACCACTATGCTACCAAATCGCCTTGCGCCGGAAGGAATTGAAGTAGGTCAGTTTATTGATGCATTTTTGTATTTTGATTCTGACAACCATATCGCAGCGACGACTGAAACACCGATTGCTCAAGTAGGCCAATGGGGTTTGATGAAAATCCAAGGTGTGAACAGCACCGGTGCTTTTGCAAACTGGGGCGTAAAAGATAAAGATCTTCTTATTCCATACAGTGAGCAGCGTGGTCGTTTGGTTGAAGGTCAATCGATTTTGGTGTACGTCTACACAGACAAAGCGTCAGGCCGTATTGTTGGCACGACCAAATTTAACAAGTGGCTTGATAAAACACCGGCAAACTACGAAGCAAACCAGCAAGTTGACCTTCTGATTGCAGAACGTAGTGAGCTAGGTTACAAAGCGATTGTGAACGGTGAACACTGGGGCATGATCTTCAGTTCTGATGTGTTCGGCAAACTGTTTGTTGGCAAGGAATTAAAAGGTTACGTGAAAGCGGTTCGTGCAGACGGCAAAATCGATTTGTCTTTGCAAAAAATCGGTGTGGCTAAGATGGATGACTTGAGTACTCGTATTATCGAGCTACTTGAAAAGAAAGACGGCTTTCTTCCGCTTAATGATAAATCGACACCTGAAGCGATCTTTTCAGCGTTTCGTACCAGTAAAGGCACTTTTAAGAAAACCATCGGTGGCCTTTATAAAGCGGGTAAAATTATCATCGAAAAAGATGGCATTCGCTTAAGCTAAAGCATCCCTAAAAGAAAAGGCCCAGATCTTATCCCGATCCGGGCCTAGGGGAAGGGCTCTTTTCTGAGCCTGCGCTAACTGTTTGATATTAAATATCTATTGATAGAGTTAATTGTAGTGCATTATTCCGTTTTAGCGAGTTTTGGCTGGAATTTGCTACTAACTTCACCCCAATTAAAACAGGTTTTTATCGCGCACTAATTCACGTGGTAAACCATTTTTTACGCGATTACCGACCCATTTTCCTAGTCCAATCACATCGTTAGCGTAAGTTACGATCACTTCACCTTTACTAGGCTGTGCCTCTGGTCTCACATCACGTCCCATAAACCATTCACGAGCTTCATCAATCGAAAGTGCTACGCAATTAGCTTCACTGCCGGTTGCAAGCGTGGTGGCAACTTGATGCTGCCAGCGATAACCTTTTTTATGCGCTTCAGCGATTTTGATCCCCATTCGAGAGAATTTGAATTCACTTAGCATCGGTTCGAGTGCTGCTGGAAAAAGCCATACATCGTTGTCACGCAACCAAACCTGCGTTTGTGCTGGTAGTTCAATGTTTAAGGCGTCAAACAATTGAGTGGCAATATCTTGCTGAGTTTTGTCATTGGCTTTACTAAATGGGAACTTACCAAGGCGCTTTTTAACTTCAGGTGCCGGAGCTGAGCCCAGTTTACGAATTCGGGCGACAAAGAAGCCTTCGCAGTCATAGACCTGTGGGAAAATATGCAGGAAGCCCTCTTCTGTGATGGCCTTTTCTGCCTCAGGGAAGAGCTCTTTTAAGCTATCAAACGCAACTAAATCACCAAATGTGTCTTTGAGGTGGTGACAAACTTGTTGGTTCTCTTCGACACTCAGGGTACAAGTTGAGTAAACCATTACACCACCTGGTTTTAGGGCATGGAATGCACTTTCAATCAGGTCTTTCTGTGTATCAGAGATGGAAATGACAGACGCTTTGTTCCAGTTTTTCATTGCGTCAGCATCTTTACGTACCGTCCCTTCACCAGAACAAGGTGCGTCGATTAACACTGCGTCGAAGTGCTCTGGTAACCAAGCTCCAAATACACGACCATCATAGTTGCTGAGTGCCGTATTTCTAACGCCACAACGTTCGATGTTGGCATGCAGTACCTTGACTCGGCTTGCTGAAAACTCGTTAGCAATCAATACACCATCGTTGTTCATACAGGCTGCAACTTGAGTGGTTTTTGATCCTGGTGCTGCCGCCATATCTAAAACGGCATTGTATGATGCTTCACCCATGAAAAGTGCAGAGACAGGCATCATTGAGCTGGCTTCTTGAATATAGAACAATCCCGTCATGTGTTCAGCGGTATTACCAAGTGGCACAACCGATTCATCGGCTTCAATCCAAAAACCTTCGTCACACCATGGCACAGGGTATAATTGCCAGCCTTTGCTCGCCGCGCGCTGTTTAAACTCTTCAACGGAGAGTTTTAACGTGTTTACGCGAACACTCTTGCGTAGTGGGCGTTGGCAAGCGGCGATAAAGTCTGCCATCGTTAGATGGCTAGGAAGAATCGCTGCCATTTCAGCAAGAAACTCTTCAGGTAGATATACGTTCTGATGCAATGTTCTATCTCGACGGGAAAAAATTAGCGCGATTATAACCTTTACTATTTGGCTGCGCGAGCATCAGCACGGGATAGCAACACAATTGCTGGCAGCGTGATGAAAAAAAAACGCAGCGTAGGCTGCGTTTTAATCAAATCGGGTTAGGGTTTAGGAATTGCAGTCCGCCACTGCTTCCAGCCTTCTTCAGGTTCAGGGTAGAGGTAGAAAGCTTGTCCTTGTTTCGCGATCGCTTGTAGCTGCTTTTGCTCAGGCGTTGCAAATGTGATGCCGCCGCGAACTAAACTATCAAATGTACCTGCTTTAATATTTGCCCCGGTAATGCCGATTGATACATCGACCCCAGAGGTATTCCAAAATACGCTATTTTGGCGAACCAAATAGGCATATTCTGCATCAATGTTGATAGTGGTGATCACGCGATCAGCAAACTCGCCAAGCTCAACACTGACGACATGGCCAACTTCCATTTCGCGATAAAGCACCGGTGTACCTTCTGTGACAGAGCCTCGAGTCTCGCTCTGTAGTGTAAAGCGAACACCACTGACAGTTTGAGCTTGCTGATGTAATTCAAACTGATCGGCTTGTGCACCTTTGCCAATTGAGACATTGATTGATTGGCTAAGAATGCTTTCAAGGTTTTTCACCCCAGCTAAGCCAAGTTCTGCTTGAGGTAGCCAGAAATACGCGCCTTGGCGTGCGACTTGTAAAGCGTATTCAGGCAAGATGCGAGCTTTGACTATCACATCATTCTGGCTGAAGTCGGGTAGCACATCGACGACTTCTCCGACTTTGATGCTGTTGTATTTGATCGCCGTACCAACTTTCACGTTGCTACTGCCTGAGGCTGTTAAAGTAATCGCGTAGCCAGACTTACGCGCACTCTTAAAGTTCTTGTAGAGCAGCCATTGCTGATCGTGACGATTTTCAATTCCTGGCAGTGAATCAAAAGCAATGCCACCTTTGATTAGGGTTTTGATTGGATCGGCTTTAATACTGACACCTGCTAAACTGGCATCGACTTCAATACCAGAGCGATTCCAAAAAACGGTTTGCGGTGTTAGCAGATGTTTGTATTGGTTTTCAATACTGACGGTTACCCGCACATGGTCATTATTGAGCTTAAAGTCTGACACACTACCCACTTGCAAGTTACGGTAGAGTAGAGGGCTACCCTTTGAAATGGCGGGTAGTTCATCAGCAACTAAAACTAACTTGTGTGACCCAGATAAGTTGTATTTGGCTAACTCAGCTAATGAGCGATTCTGATACAGCTTGTATTCTGAATTGGTCTGTTGCTTACCTTCACTCACAAAGCTGATTGAACCTGCTAATAACTGCTTTGCTGGCGGTACGGTAATGTTCAAGCCAGACTCGGTTAACTCCGCGCTAGCACTGCCAGTGACGAAAAAGCGATTTTGCGACTTAATCAATGTTTCGTAACGCTTATCGACGAGGACATCAAATCGCACCAGTTCCTGATCAAGCTGCACGCGGGTAACCTCACCAACGGCAATGCCGCGATAAAGTACCTTAGCCCCTTGATCTAAACCATATGAGTTATCGGCGGTAAGTTGTATTGCAATAGATTTTGCTTGCTGTTTGTTGAACTCATTTTTACGGATGGCGGTAAAATCTCGCGCTTTGACCCCTTCACCCGGTACGATGGTTAAAAAGTTACCTTTCACTAGGTTACCGAGGTTTTCTACTCCAGACAGAGAGACTTCCGCTTCTTCAAGAATGAAACGGCTACCTTCGGTTAGCATATCGCTAAACGCAGGTTGGATTGCCGCCGAAGCGATGATCTGCTGTTGGTCTTTGTTAAGCTGCAAGTCGGTAATTTGACCAACTTCTAAGCCGCGATACATGATAGGGGCGCCCGACGGGCTAATTTTATTGTCATCCGGTAACACGATATCAATCGGAATACCGCGACCAGCCGTTTTCAAATCTGGGTAAAGTTTAAATTGTTGATTGTTTTTTACTTGTTCGCCTCGATCTGGTGAATCCACCGCAATTGAGCCGCCAATGAGCGCAGCTAAGCTTTCTAAACGAACATCGACACCAGAGAATCCGATGCTGGCACCAATACCACTCACATTCCAAAAGCGACTTTCATCGGTGATGATGGTGCGGTATTCGTCTTTAATCGAAGCTTGAATAATGACGTTTTTGTTTTCTTTATCAAGCTGATAAGCGTACACCTCACCAATAGGGATCTTACGGTAGACGATTTGAGAGCCGATCGAAATACCACCTAAATCTCGAGCTTTTAGCCGGATGTTTAATCCTTCACTGGCATAGAGATCTGCTGGAGCGCTGTCGAGCGCAACGAAGTCGGTCTCAAACTTGCCTTTCTGCTCACTCGGCTGAATCGCTATGTAGTTACCCGAGACCAAAGCGTCTAAACCTGAAATGCCAGAGAGGGTTGCCGTCGGTTTGACCATCCAAAAGCGGGTTTTATCGGAGAGCAACTTGGTCGCTTCTGGGTAAATATCCGCTTCCACATAGATGCTTTGCAGATCTTCACTCAAATTGATTGAGCGAACCATACCCACTTCTAAGCCTTGATAACGAACCGTTGTACGGCCTGCAATCAACCCTTGCGCATCAGAAAAGTGAATTTGCACCTTTTGCCCAGCATCGTGGACCGCCTTAAAGACCAACCATCCTGCTAATAACATGGTGATAATAGGCAAAATCCATAAGGGGGAAATACCCTTATTGCGCTTCACATCGGGAGAATAAGAAGGTTGCGAAGACGTAGAATTACTCATTCAAAGACTCTTGTTGTTTAGGCTCGTTTTGTAAAGAATCAGCGCGTGCACTGTCGTTAACGGTGCGTTGGTCGCGATAATTGTCCCATATAAATCTTGGGTCGAAGCTATCCGCTGCTAACATGGTCAGTACCACGACAAAACCAAAAGCAACAGCACCATAACCCGGTGTAAAGTCAAGGAGTTGACCTCGGTCAACTAAGGTCATCATGATAGAAATAACAAACAGATCCATCATTGACCATTTACCAATCCACTTGACGATAAAATAGATCATCATACGCTGGCGATGAAATATGCGGCGTTTAAACTTGATTGCCAGCAGTATATAAGTAAGGCTCAAAATCTTTGCGACAGGAACGACGATACTGGCGACAAAGATAATCGCTGCGATCCCCGTCATACCATTTTTGATCAGTGCTGCTACGCCAGAAAAGATTGTATCTTCTAAACGTTTACCATTGGTCAGCAGCACCGAAATTGGCATTAAGTTCGCAGGGAAAATAGCAATGGATGCCGCGAGCAATAGCGCTGCCGTCTTTTGCAGTGAATCAGGTTTGCGATGATGAAGAGGGCTATGACAGCGAACACAGGATGCACTTTCAGGTTGCGAAAGGTGACAATTGGTGCAGTGAATCGATTTGTGTTCAAAATTAAATTGCGCCTCTTGTTGATAGGCTTCCCAATAGCGACGGATGCTAACGCGGCTGACTAGGAGTACCGTCGAAAGCTGCAATAAAATCAGACCAAATAGGCCATAGCCCACGAAAATATCGGAATAATCTTGTAGTTTAAAACACGAGATCGCAACACTGATCAGAAAGACATCAATCATCACCCAGTGTTTAAGATGCTGAATAATCCACAGTGAATACTTGAGCAGTTTAAAATGATGGTATTTGAGCGCCACGTGAGCGAATACCACCGAGCTGCAAACCAATAGCGGCGCGATTGAACTACAGAAGAAGACGAGGGCAGAGAGAAAGATAAAGCCCTCGTTGAACAACGAAAATACCCCTGATGGTAATGTCGCTGGGATCATTTGGCCAAAAAGGCGGATACTAATGAAGTTAAAGAAATGAGAAGGAATAAAAAGCAGCAAGCAGGTTATCGCCACCGCCAGGTTGCCCGAAAGTGATGGTCGACCGCCACGATAAAGTTGAGTATGACAGCGAGGACAATAGGCACTTTTACCCAGTTTTACGTCAACCACATCGACAGGTAGTTCACAGCCCTGACAAAGACGCACTTTATTCGGTGCGCATTGATGAGCGAGAGGGCTCATTTGAGCCCCCATAGGGAAAGCGTCGCGCGTTTAACCGTGCGACTGTATCGCGCCATAAAGGGTTTGATATAGGCCTTGTTGTTCAACTAACTCTCCGTGCGTCCCAAACTGGGTCACTTGACCATCTTCTAAAACGTAGATGAGATCTGCTTGTTTTACCGCGGATAAACGGTGCGCAACAATTAAGGTTGTGCGGCCACTTAAAAATTCTGTTAAAGCTCGGTGTAATGCCGCTTCGGTCGCGGTATCCAACGCCGATGTTGCTTCATCAAGAATGACGAATTTAGGATCGCTAAGCACCATACGTGCAATCGCCAAACGTTGACGTTGTCCGCCAGATAAACGAATACCGTTGCGACCCACTTGGGTTTCGAGCCCTTGGCTAAGTTGCGAGATGACATCTTGCATTTGAGCAATCTCAAGTGCTTGCCAAAGTTGAGTGTCACTGTAGTGACCACCGAGCGTGAGATTATGCCTTAAGCTGTCATTAAATAGTATAGGTTGCTGTAAAACCACGGCTATTTGATCACGAATTACATCAAAACTAATGTCATCTGTGGTTTGATGATTAAATTTTATGTGACCGGAGTCTTGTCGATAGACACCAATCAGCAATTGTATCAAGGTGGATTTACCGCCACCACTTGCACCAACCAACGCGACTTTTTTGCCGGCTGGAATGTGCAAAGAAAGATTATTGAGTACTTTTGTCTCTTCATTATAGGAGAAAGTTACGTCTTCTATTGATACGTCGACTTCTTGCCCTTCGACAAAAGGATTGACCTTACTCACTGGGCGATATTCTTCTTCTAATTGAAGTAGGGTATTGATGCGGGCCAATGCCGCTTTGGCACTATACCAAGAGAACTGAATGCCAAGTAATTCTTGAACGGGGCCGAGCATAAACCACAGGTAACCAAATACCGCAAAAATCTGACCAATGGTTAAATCACTAAATAGCACCATTAGCATTGCGACGGCGCGAAATAGTTCGAAACCGAGTAAGAACAATAAGAAGGAGAGTCGTCCTGCCGCTTCTGACTGCCATGCGTATTTGTCGGCATCAAGGCGAACTTGATTTGCTTGCAGTTTAAGCTCGGTTAAAAATGCACGTTCTTTGTTGGCCGCACGCAATTGATAGATTCCATCTAACGTTTCCACCAGACGATTCTGAAAACGCTCAAAAGATTGGTTCTCACGCTTTTTGAGATGCTTTACTTTGCTACCTAGCTTACGTGAGAAGTAGATAACGATAGGATTGACCAACAGGATAAATAAGCCAAGGCGCCAATCTAACCAAAGTAATACGCCGGCGGTGCCGAGCACCGTTAACAAGCTAATAATAAATTTACTTAACGTCGAACCGATAAATTGATCGATGGTTTCTATATCGGTGACTAAATGGGCATTGATGCCACCGCTGCCTTGCGTCTCGTATTGACGAATACTAATGCGACCAAGTTTATCAATCATCTTGCTGCGCATTTGATAAGTGATGGTTTTTGATACCAAGGTAAACTGACGGCTTTGCAAAATATTGAGCGCCTGGCTACCACTGCGCATTAGCACAATGAGAAACAGCGTAAAGAAGATGTATCCGGTTGGCGTTTGAATCGCGGCGGGTAAGACCTCATTCATTAACGCCAAACCTTCTCCAGGTTTGTTTAACAGTACCTCATCCACCATTAAAGGCATAAGAAGCGGGATAGGAACACTAATGAGGGTGGCAATAATGGCGACAAGGTTCGCAACAAGCAATTTTGACTTGTTGTTTTTTACTTGAGTTATAAGCCAAGAACGGCTAATAGTGTTAGCGTCTGCGGTCATTTAAGTGATAATGCTTATTATTAATAGTTAAGATGATTGTACGTAGAATCGAAGTAGAAGTCTCATGTTTTCAAATAGAAAAAACACTCGGTAGATAATATGAAAATAGAACATTACCAGCGTCTAACCAAGCAAGCGTTGGCATTACTAGAAACAGAAAGCAATTTTATCGCGAATTTGTCGAATCTGAGTGCATTACTCAATATGGAATTAACCGATCTCAATTGGGTCGGCTTTTATCTTATCGAACAAGACGAATTGGTTTTGGGACCCTTTCAAGGAAAACCGGCTTGTGTCCGAATTCCACTCGGTCGAGGAGTGTGTGGTACCGCGGCGGCAACAAACACGGTGCAACGCGTTTATGATGTTCATCAATTCGACGGACACATCGCTTGTGATGCAGCAAGTAACTCAGAGATTGTGATTCCTTTCTCAATTAATGGTAAAATAGCCGGAGTTTTAGATATCGATAGTCCAAATATTGGTCGATTCAGCGAAGAAGACGAGCAAGGTTTGACATTTTTGATGGCTGAAGTAGAAAACCTGCTCAATTCACACGCTATCAAGGCATAAATTAGCGTTAGAGTGTGGTTTTTCGCTTTCAGGTCACTATAATACCTGAAATATTTATCTTAATGATGCTCGCGGAACGTCCGCATGAACCAGGAACCCCCATGGAAAACACTGAAAAGTTAAAAAACAGCAAAGAAATCATTGCATACGTTGCTGAATGTTTCCCTAAGTGCTTTACTTTAGAAGGTGAAGCAAAACCACTCAAAATTGGTATTTTTCAAGATCTTGCGGATCGTCTATCTGATGACCCGAAAGTAAGTAAAACTCAGCTTCGCGCAGCGTTAAGACAGTACACTTCATCATGGCGTTACCTGCACGGTGCTAAACCAGGTGCAGTACGCGTTGACCTAGATGGCAACCCATGTGGTGAGCTAGACGAAGAGCACGTTGAACACGCGAAAGCAGCGCTAGCTGAAAGCAAAGCAAAAGTGCAAGCTCGTAAGAAAGAGCAAGCGCAAAAAGCTCGTGAAGAAGCAAAAGCGAAAGCGAAGCCAGCAGGCAAGAAGCCTCAGCAAGCGCGTCGCCCGCAAGCGAATAAAGCGCCAAAAGCTCAAGCACCAGTAGAAACACGTGCACTAAACGCTGACGAAGTACGCGTTGGTAACGAAGTAAACGTGAACATGGGCAAAGGAAACATGGCAGCGACTATCGTTGAAATCAATAAGGAAGATGTGCGAGTTCAACTGTCTAACGGCCTACAAATGGTTGTGAAAGCGGAGCACCTTCGCGCATAAAGGAGAGTCTCCTACGCATGAAATGCCGTTTAAATATTTCTCTGATTGCTGCTAGCTTATTGCTAGCAGCTAATCCAGCAGCCGCTCTCGAAGCGAATATCGAAATCACCGATTTACCTGTCCTTGTACCTGAAACTCAGCATAAGACGGCAAGTAAACGTGTTACTTCTCGATTTACTCGTTCTCATTACAAACATTTCACTCTTGACGACACATTCTCGCAAGCGATCTTCGATCGTTATCTAGAATTGCTCGACTACAACAAGAACATCTTCACTCAAGCGGATATTGATAAGTTCTCTGCTTGGGATAAATCTCTCGATGATCAATTGAAGTCTGGTGATAACCAGATTGCTTTCGATATTTACAATCAATCGATCAAGCGTCGTTATGAGCGTTTTGAATACGCATTATCACTGCTTGATAAAGAGATGGATTTCAATGTTGATGAATCAATCGAACTTGACCGTAGTGAGGCGACTTGGCCAAAAACCACGGCTGAGATTGATGAGTTGTGGCGTAAGCGCGTTAAGTACGATGCTTTGAACCTGAAGTTAACCGGTAAAAGCTGGGATGAGATCAAAGAGGTTTTAGGTAAACGTTATAACAACGCGCTTAAACGCCTCAGTCAAACTCACAACGAAGATGCGTTTCAAATTTATATGAATGCCTTTGCACGTGAAGTTGATCCCCATACCAGTTACTTGTCGCCTCGCAATGCCGATCAATTCCAACAGGAAATGAATTTATCCCTTGAAGGGATTGGTGCCGTTCTGCAAATGACAGACGACTACACCATTATTCGTTCTTTAGTGGCTGGTGGCCCAGCAGCAAAAAGTAAACAAATAGGTGAAGGTGATCGTATCGTCAGCGTTGGTCAAGACGGTGAAGAGATGGTCGATGTGATTGGTTGGCGTCTTGATGATGTCGTTCAGTTGATCAAAGGGCCGAAAGGCACGACGGTTAAACTGGAAGTCTTACCAGAAGGTAAAGATGCCAAGAGCCAAATTATCTCGATTGTTCGAGATAAAGTTCGCTTAGAAGATCGCGCAGTTAAATCTGAAATTATCGAGCAGGACGGTAAGAAAATTGGTGTGTTAGAAGTGCCAAGTTTCTACGTCGGCCTTGCGAAAGATACTGACAAGTTACTTGTGGATCTTAAAGCGAAGAAGGTTGACGGGATTATCGTTGATTTGCGCAATAACGGTGGTGGTGCATTAACGGAAGCTACGGCACTGTCTGGTTTATTTATTAGCAGTGGTCCGGTGGTTCAAGTACGTGATAGCTACGGTCGTGTTAGTGTTAACAATGACACTGATGATGTGATCAGTTACGAAGGCCCATTAATGGTCTTAGTAAATCGCTATAGTGCATCGGCTTCTGAAATCTTTGCCGCCGCAATGCAAGATTATGGCCGAGGAATTGTGGTTGGAGAGAACTCTTTTGGTAAAGGTACTGTTCAACAACACCGTTCATTGAACCATATCTACGATCTGTTTGATAAAGAGTTGGGTTACGTTCAATACACCATACAAAAATTCTACCGAATTGATGGTGGTAGCACTCAGAACAAAGGTGTTGTTCCTGATATCGCATACCCAACGCCAATTGATCCGGCAGAAACGGGCGAGAGTGTCGAGGATAATGCTTTACCATGGGATAGCATCGACAAAGCGAATTATAAAAAGTTACAGAGTAACGAAAGTATGATCGCTAAGTTAGATGCACAACACCAAGCCCGTATTGCTAATGATCTCGAGTTCGGATTTATTGCTCAAGACATCGAGCGCTACAATGCTGAAAAAGAAGATAACGCCCTTTCTTTAAATGAGAAAGAACGTCAACGGATCAGTGATGAAGCAGATGTTTTACGCTTAACTCGAGTTAATGAGCGCCAAGCAGCCGCAGGCTTAAAGCCTTATAAGACTTTGGATGATATTCCGAAGGATTATGAAGCGCCAGACGCATATTTAGACGAATCTGTCGCGATTATGGTTGATATGATCCAATAATTAACGACATGAATATAAAAGCGAGCATTAAGCTCGCTTTTTTTGTGTCTATAAATAACGTGATCTAGATCAAAAAATTTAGCTTTATAGCTCAGTTGCTCCTACGCTTAAAATAAAAGCGAGGGGAAGCGTTATGAAATTATTAGGGATTTTACTTGCGTGTTTCAGTTTGAGTGTATGGGGATCTCCTGCGAAGGATAGTGATGCACTCAGTTATTTCGATCATCCATTTCTTCTAGGAGATTGGTATTTGGTTAATCCTAATCCAGAAGATTCACAAGAGAATTTTTTGGCGATTAAACTGACTCTCGATTCAAAATACAATTTCAAAATTGATATTCAAAAAAGAGATTATAGTGTCGATCATTGGGAAGGGATGTATACCGCCAATGACGATACGATAATTCTTGGCCTTCATACTGACCAGCCCCAAGTGTACCAATACTCGGGTAACCATAATCTATTGAACCTCAACGGTGTCGTGTTTACCAAAGCGTTGTCCAATTCTCTTGCGGGGATATGGTCGAGCGAGCACCTTGCGGGATACGATTTGGAAGAGAATGATGTTAACCGTATGGATTTAGTGCTGCAACCCGACTTCATTTTCCAGTTTAAAGTGAGTAATAAAGAGGGAGATGAAGCTATACACCAAGGTGTTTATTATACCGAAGGTGAGAATCTCGTACTGCTTTATGAAAATGGTGAACATAATACCCGTTATAAATTGAATCAAGATACTTTGACGATTGAAACTGAAGAAGGGGAAATGTTCGCGGTACTGAATCGGATTCGATAACTCTAGCTAGCGATGAGCGATTAGACAATCTGTTGGCATAGCAAACAAATTACAGTAAAAAAACGAGGCAATTATAGAGAATGCCTCGTTTTTTTGTTTTCAGAGTTGTAAGCTAACTGAACAAAAATAATCATTAGAAGGATTTAGTCATGGCTCATACTCCTCAAGCCAAATACCGTAAAGACTATCAGTCACCAGCTCACACCATCACCGATATTGACCTGACTTTTGAGTTGCACGATACCGCAACGATTGTCACTGCCGTATCGCAAGTAAAACAACTAGCAGAGAGCACGACTCTTGAGTTGGATGGCGACGGTTTGGTTTTAAAGAGCCTACAGGTTAATGGTCAAGTTTGGGATAAGTTCGAGCAAGTCGATGACGGACTGCATATTCATCAATTGCCAAGTGAGTTTACGTTAACGCTCGTGACAGAAGTCAACCCTGAAGCGAACACCTTACTTGAGGGTTTATACAAATCGGGTGGCGCGTATTGCACTCAATGTGAAGCAGAAGGTTTCCGTCGTATTACATTCTACCTTGACCGTCCTGATGTATTGGCGAAATACACCACCAAAGTCATTGCAGATAAAACTCAGTACCCATTCCTACTAAGCAACGGTAATCGTATCGCACAAGGTGATTTAGAAGGTGGCCGTCACTGGGTGCAATGGCAAGACCCACATCCGAAACCATCTTACTTATTTGCTTTAGTCGCCGGTGATTTTGATGTGTTGCGTGATCAATACAAAACCCAATCAGGCCGACAAGTTGAGTTAGAAATTTTTGTCGATAAAGGCAACTTGGAACGTGCAAATCATGCAATGGTGTCATTGATCAATTCAATGAAGTGGGACGAACAACGTTTCAATCTTGAGTACGATCTTGATATTTACATGATTGTTGCCGTTGATTTCTTCAACATGGGGGCAATGGAAAATAAAGGCTTGAACGTTTTCAACTCTAAGTTCGTTTTAGCGAATGACCAAACAGCGACAGACACTGATTATCTTGGCATTGAAGCGGTCATTGGCCATGAATATTTCCACAACTGGACGGGTAACCGCGTGACTTGTCGCGATTGGTTCCAATTAAGTTTGAAAGAAGGCTTAACGGTTTTCCGTGACCAAGAGTTTTCGTCCGATCTTGGCTCGCGAGCGGTTAATCGCATTGGCAATGTGCGCATTATTCGTGGCCCTCAATTTGCCGAAGATGCGAGCCCAATGTCTCACCCGATCCGACCTGAGAAAGTGATCGAGATGAACAACTTCTACACCTTAACGGTATATGAAAAGGGCAGTGAAGTTATTCGCATGTACCATACCTTATTGGGTGAAGAAGGATTCCAAAAAGGCATGAAGCTTTACTTTGAGCGCCACGATGGCACGGCTGCAACTTGCGAAGATTTTGTTTCTGCAATGGAAGATGCGACAGGTGTTGACCTGACTCAATTCCGCCTGTGGTACAGTCAATCGGGTACGCCAACGGTTCGCGTTTCTAGCCAGTATGATCAATCAGCCAAAACCTATGCGTTAACGATTGAACAATCAACCGAAGCGACACAAGATCAAAAAGAGAAACAAGCACTGCATATTCCTTTTGATATCGAGCTCTACACACCAAAAGGTGAAGCGGTTGAGTTACGCTGTAACGGAGAAAAAGTACATCATGTCTTGAGCGTTACCCAAGATAAACAAACCTTCGTGTTTGAGAACGTATCAGAAAAACCAGTACCTTCATTACTGCGAGAGTTTTCAGCTCCAGTGATATTGGAATACGATTATAGCGATGAAGAACTGACGTTCTTAATGGTTCATGCACGTAATGAGTTTGCCCGTTGGGATGCTGGCCAAATGTTGTTGGCAAAATATATTCGCCATAACGTTGAAGTCGTGCAGCAAGGTGGCGATGTGGAATTACCTGAAGCCGTGATCGATGCCTTCCGTGGTGTATTACTCAGCCAAGAGTTAGAGCCAGCATTCATCGCTGAAGTGCTATCGTTGCCAAGCCATAACGAAGTTTCGGGTTGGTATAAAACTGTTGATGTTGATGCTATCGCTCAAGTGTTAAAGGCCATCAAGCAGCAATTGGCGATTGCATTGCAAGATGAGCTCAGTGCGATTTACTTTAGCTTGGTTCAAAATGAATACACCATTGATCACGCTGCGATAGGTCAACGTGCATTGCGTAATACGGCTTTGTCCTACTTAGCGTTAACCGATCAAGGTAATACATTGGCTGAACAGCAATACGCGAATGCAAATAACATGACAGATACCATGGCAGCGATGAGTGCGGCTAACTCTGCGCAACTTGCTTGTCGTGAAACTTTGATGGCGGATTACAGTGCGAAATGGAAACATGATGGCCTAGTGATGGACAAATGGTTTGCACTACAAGGAACTAATCCAGCGGATGATGTACTCACTGTGATTAAGCAAACGATGGAACATGAAGCGTTTAGTTTGAAGAACCCTAACCGTACCCGTAGTTTAATCGGTTCATTTTTGAATATGAACCCGGTGCATTTTCACGCTAAAGATGGCTCTGGCTATCAGTTTGCTGGTGAGATTTTGCGTGAATTGAATAGTAGTAACCCACAAGTTGCTTCGCGTTTAATTGATCCATTATTAAAACTGGGTAAGTATGACGAGCAGAGACAAGCGATGATTCGTGCCGAACTCGAACAACTCAAAGCGATGGATAATCTCGCCAAAGACTTGTTTGAAAAGGTAAGCAAAGCGCTTGATGCTTAGAATTTGTTCATGTATGAGCATTAATTGAATATTCCATAACCAAACAGTGCCACTTTTACGTGGTACTGTTTATTTATACAGTTATATGAATTATTACCATTTTCGATTAGATATCCCATACCAAACTTATGTTGCCCATTATAGCGGAGCGGCAACATCTATCTTAGTCGTAACGGAGACAGGATTACGTATACAATTGCCAGCCTCTCGCTTTAGACCTTTCCTTACACAATTAGGTCTTAAAGGTCGTTTTCGATTAACAACTGACCAAAATAATAAGTTTGTTAAGTTAGAAGTTCTGTGATGCACTGATTTGTTAGAAGTTTAAACATAACTGCAATCACATTATTAAACATTTCATCTATCACTGCGTACAAAACATTAACCTTCACACAGCAATGTCGATACAATAAAACGGCATCAAACGCATAAAGCACTATGCTTAAACTAGCTAGGCTTAACTCGCCAGTTTTGAACTAGCAATGGTGCCTTATGACATCCCTACAAAATACTATTCTAATAGTGGAGTGTGATTATGACCGCGCGTGACACTTTAATGCCGGTGCTGCTTGAAAAAGTTTATCAACTGATTCAAGACAAACTCGACCTTGCTCAGCGACCTTTAGTAACCCAGCTTGCTCAACACTTTTTTAGTAATATTGCCCATGACGATTTGATAGAACGAAATGAATCTGATCTTTATGGTGCAGTTGTTAGCCTATGGCACCATATCAATGATAAACAGGCGAATGAATTTTCGGTTCGCGTATTCAATCCAACAGTCAGTCGCCAAGGCTGGAAATCGACGCACACTATTGTGGAAATTGTGGTGCACGATAGCCCATTTTTGGTTGATTCGGTAAAAATGGCATTGACCCGCCTCGATCTCGCATCACACTTAATGCTTCATGGACCAACTCAAGTACAACATTCTAAGCATGGTGATATCGTCGGTATCAATAATGGTGAGGGAGAAATGTACTCACTTTTCCATATCGAAGTTGACCGCTTAAGTGATAAGGAAGCAATGAGTTCCTTAAAACAAGAGCTCATTAGTATCTTGAGCGATACCGAGTTGGTTGTCGCTGATTGGAAAAAGATGGTCGACAAACTTAAACAAGTGACGGATCAAGTAGAGAAGCAACAGGGCAAGTTTGAGATCGAACGTGATCATTATGATGAAACGATCAAATTTCTCCGCTGGTTAGGGAATCATAACTTTACCTTTATGGGGTACAAAGAATATGACCTTGTGAATGGCGAAGATGAGATTGAACTCTGCCCAACACAAGAGAAAGGGCTCGGCTTATTTTCCAATCCTCGTCACGTACGCAGTGTTAAGCTTTCTGATTTTCCAGATTCCGCACGCCTAGAAGCTCAAAAGCCATTTTTACTCATCATTACCAAAGGCAACACGCCTTCGCGTATACATCGACCCGCTTATACAGACTATATTGGTATTAAGAAATTTGATAAAGATGGCAAAGTGATTGGTGAACACCGTTTTACTGGTCTTTATACCTCTGCGGTTTATAACCAGAGTGTGGCTGGTATTCCGTTGATTAGAGAAAAAGTAGAGCGCATCTTAACGGCTAGTCGTTATCGTCAAGGTTCATACTCCTACAAAGCACTACACAATATTCTAGAGAATTATCCACGCGACGAATTGTTGCAAGCCCGCGAAGAAGAGTTACTCGAAGTCGGGATGGGCGTCGTACAAATGCAAGACCGAGACATGCTGCGTCTGTTTGTTCGACGAGATCCTTTTGGTCGCTTTTTTAGCTGTATGGTGTATGTGGCAAAAGATCGATATAACACCGAGCTTCGTCGTCAGACTCAACGTATTTTCAAACAGTATTTTGGCTGTGAACAAGAAGTGGAATTTACCACTTACTTCTCAGAGAGCCCGTTGGCGAGAACTCACTATATCGTTCGGGTAGATAACAACAATATGGATATTGATGTCAAAGCAATAGAACGGAACTTGATGGAAGCATCATCGACTTGGGATGACCGTTTGTCAGAAGCGATCATTGCTAACTACGGAGAGAGTAAAGGACTGCCACTTTCCAAAGAATATATGCGTGCATTTCCACGTTCATATAAAGAAGATGTAATGCCGGGTTCGTCGGTGGCAGACATTGAACGTTTAGAGTCACTCAGTGATGATCATAAATTGGGTATGCTGTTTTACCGGCCACAAGAGTTAACCAAAGATTCGAAAGCGGTACGCCTAAAACTCTATCATCGTGATGAACCAATCCATCTCTCTGATGTGATGCCGATGCTCGAAAACCTGGGTTTGCGTGTGATCGGCGAATCACCCTATGAAGTACGAAAGGCCAATGGACAAGTCTATTGGATCTTAGATTTTTCGATGCTTCATAAGAGTGATAGGAGCGTTGATCTTCGCGAAGCGCGTGATCGTTTCCAACAAGCATTTTCAGCTGTTTGGCATGGTGATTTAGAGAGCGATGGATTTAACCATCTGGTACTGGGAGCATCACTAACCGGACGTGAAATCTCCATTCTCCGCGCTTATGCACGCTATATGCGTCAGGTCGGTTTTCCATTCAGTCAACAATACATCGAAGATACACTGACGCATCACCCAGATCTTGCCAGTGATCTGGTTAGCTTGTTTAAAAAACGCTTTGATCCAAAGGCGAAAAATAGTGGAAAAGCGCAAGCCGACATTATTGCAAAGATCACCGATAAGTTAGATTTGGTCGAAAGCTTAGATGACGATCGTATTATTCGTCGTTATATGGAAATGATCAGCGCCACACTGCGAACCAACTACTACCAGCTTGATGAGAATAAGCAACCGAAACCATGGTTAGCATTGAAACTTAAACCGCGTGATATACCAGAGATCCCGCAGCCGGTGCCGGCTTTTGAAATCTTTGTCTATGCACCAGATATTGAAGGTGTGCACCTACGTGGTGGTAAAGTGGCCCGTGGTGGTTTGCGTTGGTCAGATCGACAAGAAGATTTCCGCACTGAAATTCTTGGCTTGGTAAAAGCACAACAAGTTAAAAATACGGTTATCGTCCCTGTGGGCGCAAAAGGTGGGTTTGTTTGTAAACGTCAGCCTAATCTCACTTCACGTGATGAAATTTTTGCTGAAGGTCAACGCTGCTATAAACGTTTTATCCGAGCACTGTTAGATGTTTCCGATAACATCATTGAAGGAGAAGTGATTCCGCCAGCAAATGTCGTTCGTCATGATGAAGATGATCCCTATTTGGTTGTAGCGGCAGACAAAGGCACTGCGACGTTCTCGGATCTCGCAAACTCAGTCTCGGCAGAATATAACTTCTGGTTAGGTGATGCCTTTGCTTCCGGCGGTTCAAATGGTTATGACCATAAAGCGATGGGTATTACCGCTAAAGGAGGCTGGGAATCGGTTAAGCGTCATTTCCGTGAAATGGGCATTAATTGTCAAACCACCGATTTTACGGCTATTGGTATTGGTGACATGGCGGGAGATGTTTTTGGTAATGGTATGCTGCTATCGAAACATACCCAAATGGTCGCAGCGTTTAACCATATGCACATCTTTATTGATCCAACACCAGATTCAGCAAGCAGTTGGCAAGAACGAGAACGTCTATTTAATTTGCCGCGTTCGAGTTGGGAAGACTATAACCCGAAATTGATCTCTAAAGGTGGTGGCATTTTCTCTCGCCGAGCTAAATCCATTACGTTGACGCCGGAAATTCAAAAACTGCTTGGTACGAAGAAAGCATCATTGGCACCGAATGATCTGATTAAGATGATCTTGACGATGTCGGTTGATCTGCTGTGGAACGGCGGAATAGGAACTTATGTCAAAGCCGCGACGGAAACCCATACCGATGTAGGTGATCGCGCCAATGACATGCTGCGTATCGATGGCCGCGACCTACGCGCCAAAATTGTTGGTGAAGGTGGTAACTTAGGCATGACTCAGCTAGGGCGAATTGAATTTGCTTTGGCTGGTGGGCGTGTGAATACCGATTTTGTTGATAATGTCGGTGGTGTAGATTGTTCCGATAACGAAGTGAACATAAAGATCTTTTTGAATGGTCTTGTCGCGAATGGCGATATGACGATCAAACAGCGCAATACGATCTTAGAGTCGATGGAAGATGAGGTAGGAGAGATCGTATTAGAAGATGCTTATTGCCAAGCTGAAACGATTTCAGTGACTGAGCATCAAGGCGTTTCTTTAGTCAAAGAACAGATACGTTTTATTCATACCTTAGAGAAAGCAGGACATTTGGATCGTGCACTCGAATACATTCCGGATGATGAAACGTTATTGGAGAGGGAAAAACAAGGTTTAGCCCTGACCAGACCTGAGATTTCCGTGCTTATTGCTTACGGTAAAATGGTGTTGAAAGAAGAATTGGTTCATGAAGATATCGCTAACGATCGTTATCATGCAGAACAACTGGTTCAGTACTTTCCAACTAAGTTACGACGTAACTATGAAAAAGCAATGGCCGACCACCCATTACGTCGTGAAATTATCGCCACTTCTTTAGCTAACCAAATGGTTAATGAAATGGGATGCAATTTTGCGACCCGCTTACAGGAAGAAACCGGAGCAAATGTTGTCGATATTGCTAATGCTTACGCCGCTTCCAGAGAAATCTTCGGTTTAGCGGAAGTCATGAAGCAATTACGTGAACTTGATAACACGGCATCCACATCAGCTCAGTATGAAATGATGTTTTATGTCCGTCGTACTCTACGTCGATTGTCTCGTTGGTTACTTCGCAATCGTAGTGGTAAACAATCAGTAACAGCGTTGATTGAGTTGTACCAAGCTGATGTATCAAAAGTGAAAGCCTCTCTAGATAGTTTACTGGTTGAAAATGAGGTTAGGGAACATAACGATGTTGCGGATGTCTGGGTTAAACAAGGCATTTGTTCAGAGTTAGCCAATTATGTGGCGCGTTTATCAAGCTTATACTCAGTACTGGATATATCTACAGTATCTCGTGAAAAGGGCATTTCTATTGAGAAAACCGCGAAACTGTACTTTAACTTAGGTGATAGATTGTCATTGCATTGGTTCTTGAAACAAATCAATGGCCAGGCGGTAGATAATCATTGGCAAGCATTAGCACGAGCAGCCTTTAGGGAAGATCTCGATTGGCAGCAACGTCAACTTACCGGACAAGTTTTAAGTTGCGGTTGCCACCCCGAAGAGATCGACGAAATTCAAGCATTAGAAGATTGGATTAGCTCGAATGAAGTCTCTTTACATCGTTGGGAGAACATTCTGAATGAGTTTAAAGTGGGCTCAGTGCATGAATTTGCAAAATTCTCGGTCGCATTGCGGGAATTAATGCTTTTAAATTTGAATTGTTCTTCAAATGAGTAAATAATAAGTCCCCGTTTATACGGGGCTTTTTTCTTTCGGAGGCACAATGCTTTACCGTCTAGCCAGGACTGGCTTTTTTCAACTTGATGCCGAAAAGGCACATGATCTTGCAATCGAAAACTTCAAACGTTTCAACGGCACTCCACTCGATCTTTTCTATCGTCAACAACTTCCACACCGTCCAGTAGAATGTATGGGGCTTACTTTCCGTAACCCTGTTGGTCTTGCGGCTGGTCTGGATAAAAATGGCGAATGTATTGAAGCATTCGATGCAATGGGCTTTGGCTTCATTGAAGTGGGAACGGTCACTCCGCGTCCACAATCTGGTAATGATAAACCTCGTCTTTTCCGTCTGCTTGATGCAGAAGGTATTATCAACCGTATGGGTTTTAACAACCTAGGTGTTGATCATCTGATTGAGAATGTTAAGAAAGCAAAATTTGATTGCGTACTTGGCATCAACATCGGTAAGAAC
This sequence comes from Vibrio sp. N418, assembly GCF_000222565.1. Lineage (NCBI taxonomy): Bacteria > Pseudomonadati > Pseudomonadota > Gammaproteobacteria > Vibrionales > Vibrionaceae > Vibrio > Vibrio sp. N418. The sequence goes on along the minus strand of NZ_AFWD01000032.1, from coordinate 127,145 downwards.
AAGGACACACCAATTGAAAAGGGCACAGAAGATTATTTGATCTGTATGGAGAAGGTTTACCAATATGCAGGCTACATCGCTGTAAACATCTCATCACCAAATACTCCGGGACTACGTTCTCTACAGTATGGTGAAGCATTAGATGAACTACTTTCTTCATTAAAAGCAAAACAAGCTGAACTTGCTGAGCAACATAATAAGTACGTTCCGCTCGCTTTAAAAATTGCCCCAGATCTGAGCGATGATGAAATCAGCCAAATTTGTCAGTCATTGATTGCGAATGGCATTGATGGTGTCATTGCAACCAATACCACATTAGATCGTTCAATTGTTGAAGGCATGAAAAATGCAAATGAAGCAGGGGGCTTAAGTGGTCGTCCTGTACAATTGCGCAGTACCGAAGTTGTTCGTCGTCTTCATCAAGAGTTGGGCGATAAACTGCCAATTATTGGGGTGGGCGGTGTTGATTCTTTTGTCGCGGCGAAAGAGAAAATGATGGCGGGTGCAAAACTGGTGCAAGTTTATACTGGATTTATTTACCATGGTCCAGGTCTCGTTAAAGAGATCGTTAAAAATATCTAATCAGTCGTGACGCTGTCACAATAAATTACTGATTCACATAAGTTCTATCGAAGAGGAAGTGAGAAATCATTTCCTCTTTTTTTTTCGCTGTCTGAGCATACACTTTGGCTAAATGTTGGAAGGTAATTAAGCGTTTTACCTAAATTAACCCAAACATAGAGATTGGACGATGCTTAAACCCAGTGACAAATGGACTTGGTACTATGATGATGCTGATCAGCACTTGATGCTCGATCTCGGCAATGAAATGGTATTCAAAACAAACCTTTCTCGTAAGTTGATTGTTGAGTGTGCAGTAGGCGTCAATGAATTTTCGGTTGATGATGCTTCTGCTTACCAAACTTATAAAGAACAGATTGCTCACCTAGAGCTCTCTGAACCAAGGCAAGCACAGTTGGCATTGTACTGTGTTGCAGCAAAACGCTTCCACAAACCGGTACAACCGAAAAGCTGGTTCTTTGACAGCTTGTCTGATGGTTCTTGTACTCCGGTTGAAGGTGACTTCGTTAGATTAGAAAATAGCCATGGCCACGGTGCTTTTATCGTTTTAGAAGTGGGTGAGTGCGCCAGTCTTTGTGCGTCAATTAATTTGGACGAATTCAACCTTAATGGCGTCAAATCGATTCAATATGGCGAAGCGATAAAAGTAATGCATGACCGTATGCAAATCATTAGTCATCAGTTCCTTACGCAGCCAATGAGATTAGTGGGGTAGTTTCCCTCAATACCTTTTTCTCGTGTAGATAGTTCTCCTTAGAGATAGTTTCGTTCCTTTTAGTATCATTTCTCGTCGGCCCAGTGCCGACTTTTTTTGTTTCTATTGTGCGAACAATAGAGAACCCCCTCCATTTAATGCGCTAATTACCCTCCAATCGGGTTGATGTCGTTGTGATAAATCTTCCAAAAATTGCGCAAATTAGACATTTTTTGTGCTGCAATTATTTCTTCTTAAGTCATCGCTAAATAGAAAATTCCCCAATTAGGTGGTTTTGGTAACTAAATTACAACCATAAATGACAGTTGGTGTAGACCAGATTTGACGTGAATAAGCATTCACTATCGCTGAGAGCGCTGACTGTTGGTCAAAGATTTTGAGAGGCTGTTGGTAGTGTAAAAATTCGGGATGTTGATTTACGGCTGGTGGAATGATGAGCGTCTGAAGGTTTTTGAGTGAGAAAAATGCGAATCAATTAACGAAATGTGCGCTGTGTCGGGTATAATGAGAGGTCATTTCAAACAAACATTAGAACACTATGCATCAATATCTTGCGGTAACTTCAAACGGGTTAGAGAACCTGTTGGTAGAAGAACTTACAAAACTAGGCATAACCAATGCAAAACCAGTGCAGGCTGGGGTGAGATTCAAAGCAACTAACGAACAGATCTATCGTTGTTGTTTATGGAGTCGCCTTGCATCACGTTTTGTCCGTATTTTGTCTGAATTTACCTGTCAGGATGACATGGACTTGTACCTAGCGGCTTCGGCTGTGAACTGGGTAAATCATTTCCATAGCTCCAAAAAATTGGTTGTTGATTTCAACGGTACCAACAATGAAATTCGTAACAGCCAATACGGCGCAATGAAAGTAAAAGATGCGATAGTGGATTGCTTTACTAAGAAGAGCCTTCCAAGACCGTCGATCAGTAAAGATCTTGCTGATCTTCGTATTCATGTTCGTCTTCATAAAGATAAAGCAATTCTTGGTATCGATATGGTTGGTCGCGGTTTGCACCAGCGTGGTTACCGTGAAGAAGCTGGTCGTGCACCTTTGCGTGAAACCCTAGCGGCGGCGGTTATCCTGCGCAGTGGCTGGAATGCGAGTAAGAACTTTCTCGACCCAATGTGCGGTTCAGGTACGCTAGTGATTGAAGCGGCAATGATGGCGGCTAATATGGCGCCAGGTGTGAACCGTAAGACTTGGGGCTTTGAGTCACTAGAAGATTTTGATGCTGATACTTGGATGGAGTTGAAGTCTGAAGCGAGTGTACAAGCACGTCGTGGCGTCAATAAACTTGACACTAAATTCTTTGGCTTCGACAACGATGAACGCGTATTAAAAACCGCACGTGATAACGCTCGCCGTGCTGGTGTTGCTGATATCGTGAACTTTGAACTAGGCGATGCTGCACTGCTTAAGAAACCACAAGAGTTTGGTGAGGGTGTGATTGTTTGTAACCCGCCTTATGGTGAACGTTTAGGTAGCCATCCTGGTTTGATTGCACTGTACACCGCATTCGGTGCGCAGCTTAAATCTGAATTTGGCGGTTGCCAAGCATCAATCTTCTCTGGTTCTGATGAGTTGCTAAGTTGTTTGCGTATGCGTGCAGATAAGCAGTTCAAATTGAATAATGGTGCGTTACCGTGTCACCAAAAGAACTACCAAATCTCGGCACGCGTTGTAGAAGCAGGTAGTGACAATGTCACTGAAACTGTGATTGCACCAGACTTTGCTAACCGCCTGAAAAAGAACATTGGTAAAATTGCTAAATGGGCACGCAAAGAAGAGTTAGATTGCTACCGTATTTATGATGCGGATCTGCCTGAATACAATGTGGCGATCGATGTTTATCTTGATCAATTGGTTATTCAAGAGTACGCCGCGCCAAAAGATGTTCCTGAAGAAAAAGCGAAACGTCGCCTGACGGATATCATCCGTGCATCTATCCAAGTGACCGGTACCAATGCGAACAAAGTGGTACTCAAAACGCGTGAAAAGCAAAAAGGTCGTTCACAGTATCAAAAACTGTCTCAACAGTCTGAAAAGCTGGAAGTAAACGAGTATGGTGCGAAGCTTATCGTTAACCTACACGATTACTTAGACACAGGCTTATTCTTGGATCATAAATTGACTCGTCGTCGCCTCGGTGAAATGGCAGCAGGTAAAGATTTCCTTAACCTGTTTGCTTACACTGGGTCTGCAACGGTACACGCAGCGAATGGCGGTGCACGTTCAACGACTACTGTCGATATGTCTAATACCTACCTGGAGTGGGCAAAAGAGAACATGCAGCTAAACGGTCAAGTTGGCCGCCAGCATCAATATGTTCAAGCGGATTGCCTGCAGTGGTTAGAAAAAGCAACCACCAGTTACGATCTTATCTTCATTGATCCACCAACGTTTTCTAACTCAAAACGTATGGAACAATCGTTTGATGTTCAACGTGACCACATTCAGTTAATGAAAAACCTGAAGCGCTTGCTTAAACCACAAGGCACGATCGTATTCTCGAACAACAAGCGTCAGTTCAAAATGGATCTTGAGCAACTTGAAGAACTGGGCCTACAAGCGAAGAACATTTCCGCACAGACGTTGCCTTTGGACTTCTCTCGTAACAAGCATATCCATAACTGCTGGCTTGTTACCCATAAAGACGCATAACACTATAAGGGCAAGGGATTGATTACACTTTATAGTACTGAAGGATGCCATCTCTGTGAGATGGCATTTGAGTTAACACAGCAACTTGATATTGAAGTTGCTGTTGTTGATATTGCCTTCGACGATGAACTATTCTCTCGTTACGGGGTCACGATTCCCGTCCTCAATTATCAAGGCAATGAACTCAATTGGCCTTTCGATTCACCACAATTACAAATTTGGTTAGACAATAATGGCATTACTTACAATAAATAATGGCTCGCTAGCATTTGGCGACCACCCATTGCTCGATAAAGCAGATTTTGCCCTACAAGAAAACGAACGTGTCTGTCTTGTTGGTCGAAACGGTGCTGGTAAATCAACTCTAATGAAGGTGATTGCGGGCGATGTATTGATGGATGATGGCAAACTAACCATTACCCAAGATGTGGTTGTTTCACGCTTAGAACAAGATCCACCACGTAATGAAGAAGGCACCGTATTTGACTATGTATCCGGTGGCTTGGCTGAAGTGGGTGAGTTCTTAAAAGAATACCACGACATTTTGGATTTGATCGCAGTTGATCCAAGCGAAAAGAACATTAATAAACTGTCTCGTGTTCAAGAGAAACTTGATCATTTAAACGCGTGGCGTTTTGAAGATCGTATTAACAATGTGCTTGAGTCCCTGAAGCTTGATGCTCACACGAAACTAACGGATTTATCCGGCGGTTGGCAGCGCAAAGCGGCACTTGCGCGTGCGCTGGTTCGCGACCCAGATGTATTGCTGCTGGACGAACCAACCAACCACTTAGATGTGACTACGATTGAATGGTTAGAGAACTTCCTCAAAGATTTCCGTGGTTCGATCATTTTCATTTCCCACGACCGCGCATTTATCAAGTCGATGGCGACTCGTATTATCGACCTCGATCGTGGTCAACTAGCCTCATTCCCTGGTAACTACGATCAGTATCTTGTCGATAAAGAAGAGATGCTGCGCGTGCAAGAAATGCAAAATGCTGAATTTGATAAGAAACTCGCTCAAGAAGAAGTGTGGATTCGTCAAGGTATAAAAGCTCGCCGCACTCGTAACGAAGGTCGCGTACGCGCCCTGAAAGCACTCCGTGAAGAACGTTCAAACCGCCGTGAAGTGCAGGGTAAAGCGGTTATTCAAATCGACGACGCGAGCCGTTCAGGTAAGATCGTTTTCGAAGCGGAAAACTTGCATTATGCGATTGATGGTAAGCAGATTGTTTCAGATTTCTCTTTCAACATTATGCGCGGTGATCGCATTGCACTTATCGGCGCCAACGGTTGTGGTAAGAGTACACTGTTGAAATTGCTGCTTGGCAACCTTGAGGCCGACTCTGGTCGTCTGCACTGTGGCACCAAATTAGAAGTCGCGTACTTCGATCAATATCGCGAAATTCTGGACCCAGAAAAATCAGTGATCGATAACTTGGCCGACGGTAAGCAAGAAGTCACTGTTAATGGTAAACCTCGCCACGCATTAAGTTACTTACAAGACTTCCTGTTTGCACCTCACCGTGCGCGTACACCCGTTAAAGCACTGTCAGGTGGCGAGAAAAACCGTCTTTTATTGGCTCGTATCTTCCTTAAACCAAATAACTTGCTGATTCTTGATGAACCAACCAACGATTTAGATATCGAAACTTTGGAACTTTTAGAAGATTTGCTTGCCAATTATCAGGGTACATTATTGTTGGTGAGTCACGATCGTCAGTTCGTGGACAACACGGTAATGACCAGTTGGATTTTTGAAGGCAACGGTAAAATTGAAGAATTTGTGGGTGGTTACCACGATGCACAGCAACAACGCGCACAAGTTTTGAAGTCACGAGCGCCTGAAAAACCAGCAAAAGCGAAGCCGGTAGTTGAGGCAAGTCTCAAATCCGCGCCTGTAACGGCTAAGCCGAAGAAGTTATCCTATAAACTACAGCGCGAACTTGAAACTCTACCAGCACTGCTTGAGCAGTTGGAAGAAGAGATTGAGCAGATGCAACAGACGGTGAACAGCAGTGACTTTTTCTCGAAGCCCGTTGAGCAAACTCAAACAGTATTAGATAAGCTGGCTGCTTTAGAGCAGGAGCTTGAAATTGCTTTCGAACGATGGGAAGAGCTCGAAGCAATGCAACAGGAAAGTTAAGGTTTACATGAGAAGTAACGTATTTAAAATTTCAGCCATTGCCGCGACGATCGCGGCATCTTTCGGCGCACAAGCAGCTTTGTATAACGTCGTTGAGATTAACGAATCAGCAACAGACGCTTATGGATTGGGTGGGTATAAAACCGAGTATCATGGTACTTCCGTTGAATCTGCAACGGTTCCTGGTGGTAACCCACTTGGTTGTTTCGATAATACTTATTCTTGTCCGGACTCTAAAATTTCTGCTGAAACGCGCAATTGGCCAGCAGGACTTAGTTACCGCGAAGAAGTGCCTTTCGCGATGGACAATGGCTTTGATTATTCTCCTTATGATCAAGCAGAGTTTGAAAATTACTGTGATGGTCAACTTGGCTACGCGATTTGTGATACTTGGGCACAAAAACAGTATGCGGGTTATGCCAAGGATGACGGCAGTGTGCCGAATTCACTCGCTTTCATAGAAGGTAGTGGAACAACAGTATCGGGTTCAAATGCGGTCATTAATAGTATTGCTTCTACTGGAGAACCAGTAGGTAACGAGCGAGTAGGCGCTGTACGTAATAAAGCGTTTTCTAAAGCCGCCATTGAATCTCCTAACGATACAGATGCATTAGATAGCAACGAGACAGCAGCCGTAGTTAGCTCCCATGCTTGGAAAACGGATGGCACTTATACAGTTGGTAGCGTTTCACGACAAAAAACGAATAATGAAGGGACTTGGTTTTACTCAAGAGCGGTTGTTTGGAATGGTATCGACCCTATAGAGTTGAATTTCGGCAGCGGAGGACGAGTCAAAGATTCTGACCGATTAGGTCAAGCAAGCATTCGTGACTTTTATATTAATGGCACTGAGTTTTATGGTGTTGGCTATAACACCTATTCAGATCAGCGTATGGATGCGACAATTTTTACGGGTAATACAACGAATTTAGCTGGATTATCGAGTGCTCAAGTTACAGGGGCTAACGGTGGTTCTGACTATATTTTTACGAACTCTGTTGTGTCATCTATCAATAAAAATAAAATAGCAGTCGGCAGTGCCAAGCTTTCTAAGTCAAATCCTGCTAATGGCTCTGCAGCAAATAGATTGTTTTACGTAAGTAATATTGCGTCTCCTTCAGCGACTTATTTTTCTGGCGGTGTATTTGCTAATGAAGCCGGTGGTACGCTTGGTGCGATAAACAACTTTAATGAAGTGGTCGGTAGTGTTGATATGACTACTGGACGTGAAATTGATGGCACTCCGAGGCCAAAACGTGGGTTTATTAATCCTCTCAACTTAACAGGGACTGATTCTAGCCGCGCTCAGATCTTCCAAAACCGCTCATGGTTACTTGATGATTTAACTAACGGTCTCAACGCAAATAATGAATTCCGTATCATTGATGCAAGTGATATTAATGATGCCGGTATCATCTCAGCCACAGCACTGAAATGTGAAGGTGGGTATGACACCTCAGATCATGACTCACTTTGTCAAGGTGGGAAAATCGGCGCTGAAACCGTCGCTGCCGTAAAATTGATCCCTATCGCGAATGCAACAGAGCGTTCTATTTCAGCTCGTGGTTATTCGGCAAACAGCGAATCGGGTACGGTTAAACGTGAAGGCGGCTCTCTAGGCTGGTTAGCGCTTGGTCTGTTAGGTCTATTGGGTTTCCGTAGAAAATAGTTTATCTAAATGTAAATGAGGGCACAGGTTCACACTTTTGGACCTGTGCTTTTTTTATACCTTGAGAAAGTACCGTTTTTGATCGATTCTTTAATAGTGGTGTAATCAAAGCGCCACAATGTTAGTAGTAGTACGGTAGCAAAAACATATTGTATGAGGACGACACTATGAAGAGACAAAAGCGTGACCGCCTAGAACGAGCGCAATCTCAAGGATACAAAGCAGGCCTAAATGGCCGTTCAACGGAAAACTGTCCGTATCAACAGATGGATGCTCGATCTTACTGGCTTGGTGGTTGGCGTGACGCCAGAGATGATAAAATGTCTGGTTTGTATAAATAGACCCTCTCTTCACATACACTAAGGAACTGAGCCCCGAAAGGGGCTTTATAATATATGCCTAGTGCACTATAACTAAGGATTTGTTAAACAAAAAAGCGACTCAACTGAATCGCTTTAAAAACTTAATTACTTAGAATGCAGACGTATCTTGGAAAAGACCGACTTTTAAATCTTTCGCAACGTAAATCTCTTTACCATCAACAAGCACACGGCCATCCGCTAAACCCATTACCAAGCGACGGTTTACTACGCGTTTCATGTGAATTTCATAAGTCACTTTCTTCGCTGTTGGTAAGATTTGTCCCGTGAACTTAACTTCACCAACACCCAATGCACGGCCTTTTCCTTTGCCGCCAACCCAACCAAGGTAGAAACCAACCAACTGCCACATGGCATCCAAACCAAGACAGCCAGGCATTACAGGGTCACCAGGGAAGTGGCAATCAAAGAACCACAAATCTGGCGTGATATCGAGTTCTGCTAAGATCAGGCCTTTACCAAAATCACCTTCGGTTTCAGACATTTTGGCGATGCGATCCATCATTAGCATGTTTGGTGCAGGAAGTTGAGGATAGCCTTCACCAAATAGCGTACCTTGACTTGACGCTAGAAGATCTTCGCGATTGTACGATTCACGTTTGTTTTGCATTATCAATTACTCCAATTTTTGATACCTGCATATTAGAGAACACGTGTACGCCAAACAAGTCCGATCAGTACTAAGCAAACCAGTTCTTTACACGCTCTAACAGCGAAATAGGATGAACATCTCTTTCAAAGTTTTCAATACGTTGCGCAATCATGCTGATGACACTTTCCTCATCGTCACCGCGGAATGGTTTACCCATGATGATTGGAATCGCTTGATCAACAGTTTCGACAGACCATATATGAAATTCGTTATTCTTGATGCTCTCAACCACATCTTTGTGAAGTGCGAGATGTTTTAAATTGGTTTTCGGTAGGATCACACCTTGGCTACCTGTAAAACCTTGGTGTTTGCAGACGTGGTAGAAGCCTTCAATCTTCTCATTTAAGCCGCCAACCGCTTGCACTTTACCAAACTGATCGACTGCGCCGGTGACGGCAATCTGCTGATTGATTGGGTACTCCGAAAGCGCACTCACAAATGAACACAATTCAGCTAACGTTGCACTGTCACCATCAACTTCACAGTAGGACTGTTCAAAAACAACCGAAGCAGAGTAGGGTAATGGTTCTTCTAATTTCAGAGCACTTGCCACGAATGCTTGCATGATCATCATGCCTTTTGCGTGCAGATTGCCACCGAGTTCCGCTTTACGTTCAACATCCGAAATATCGCCGTCACCGAAGTGAATAACACAGGAAATACGAGCCGGCTCACCATAAGATTGCGGGTGTCCTGGGATATCAATCACGGTTAGGCCATTCACTTGACCAACACATTCACCTTGCGTTTCAATAATGACTTGTCCATCGAGAATATCCGAACGAGCACGTTCAGGTAGATAAGCTTCACGATAGTATTTGGCTTCGAATGCGCGATCGATATCAGACTCATCGAGTTGAGAGGTTGTGACGTCAAGACTCGCTTCATGGAACAAGCCTAAATACCACATTATATCCAGTGGCATATAACGCTGATCTTCAGTAAATCGTGCGCCAGCGGTCATTAAGCGATGAATCGCATCAGCCGTCAGCGTTGGAAAGTGAAATTTATCGGCGATCCAGTTTAAGTGCCCAAGATAAGACTCAATGGTTTCTGTACTTAAACCAATTTCAAGCTCAAGTTCGCTGTATAAAGCTAAGCCAGAATACAGTTCAGGCTCTAGGTACTCAAAATCAGCAATCTGTGCGCGATCACCGGTTAGGATGATTTTACAGTGTGTCTCATATGCAGGTTCACTGATTGCGGGTTTTGATGGGTTGCTGTTAATGGCTTGAGCATGGTTCGCTAACAATGCAGATCGTAAAGCAGGCCAGCTGGCAGGATTCGCGAGTAATACATTGATTGGCATGATTAAAAAACCATCTGCGGCTTTTTCGAGTAATCCTTGTTTTTTTACGATGACATTACCGTCATGATCAGCACTGTAACTGCCAAACAAAGTTTTAGTATCCAGAGATTCTGTAATTAAAACCGATTTGTCCGTTTTGCTCATGACGACTTGTTGAATCTGCTCACGATAAAATGAATTATCAGGCACATTGAGGACTAACAATCGACTTAAGCCAGGTAACCGTGTGAATGTTTCGATAGTTTTCGAAAGTCTAGGCTGCACTTCACCAAGGTTAATGAGAGGTAGAGAAGGCATGTTCTCTATATAGGCGTTATATTCACTATACTGTGGCGTGACGGCTTGCCATTTTTCTTGGATCATTCGATACATTCAGTTACTTAGAAAGGAGACAAATTATATAGAAAAAGCGCATAAGGTTATAGCGAATCCTAATATTATTCCTGCTTATCGTTTCAAGATCTGAGTCGACATTTATACAGTTGGTGATTGAGTCTATCGCAGCTATGGGTTACGCTGTCACCCATATCGTGATTGGGTGATTAAAAATGAAATATCAACAACTTGAAAATTTAGAATGCGGATGGAAGTGGAAGTATCTCATTAAGAAATGGAAGGATGGGGATAAAATCACCCGCCACATCGATAGCAGTGAAGATAAGCACGCAGTGGAAGAATTGCGTCTACTAGAGCATGAACCAACCAAAGTGCTCGAATGGATTGAAGAGAACATGGCTCTTGATCTCGACAACAAGCTTAAACAAGCCATTCGTGCTAAGCGTAAACGTCACTTTAATGCAGAGCAGATCCACACCAAGAAAAAATCCATTGATCTTGATTATCGCGTTTGGGAAAAGCTTTCTTATCGCGCTGGAGAGTTAGGCTGTACGTTATCAGATGCGATTGAATATCTATTGTCAGAAGCATCACGTAGTGAAAAAGCGTCTAAAACGGTTTCTAGTTTAAAACAAGATTTAAGCAAATTGTTGTCAGACTAAAGGAGTGTAGCCAATGGTATACGTTGTTATTATTGCCGCTGTTATCATTTTTTGGCTCGTCGCATTCGATAGACCAGTCCTCAAAGTCACCTTCAAAGGGGGTCACATTGAGCAGTTTAAGGGCCATTTTCCCGCAAAATTTCAGCATAATGTCGTTGAAATTGCAGAAAAACAGCCATTTGATGGTGTACTTAAAGTGTACCGCCAACGTGCCGGTCATAAATTAGCATTCTCTAAGTCAGTACCCAAAAAAGTACAACAGCGAATCCGCAATGTTTTTCCCCATCAAGGTTTTACATCAAAAGGGAATAAGAAAGCCTAATTTTCAATTTAGTACCGATATTTACCACGATAAAGAACGTAATTTGCGTACCATAGAAAAGTCTAATCATTTGGTTTTATGTTAAATATGGTGCGCACGCATGTCCATTTTTACCCATCAAGATTGCCTCAACATTTCGTATCGCGGTAGAAGTGCTATCGCTATACATACTCTTTGCATAATCTGACACAAAATCTCACAGAGTGACCGCGTAACACTTTTCTGTATAGAGAATAACAGGATGATTTATGCTCGTTATTTTCTTAGATTTGAACCGTAACAACAAGTTAAGCCATCAAGCATGACTCGTATGACGCGATGTAAGTACAATGAACATTAACGCAAAGTAAATAGATCAGTGTTAGTTCTACAAGCCATTTGTTAAACGACGATAGAAAGAACACCGAAAGAAAAACCAATGAGATTAAAGCAAACTCATGCGACGCTAATTGTCTAACAAGACATACAGATCCAATCAGAAGGAAAAGACGAATCACCATTTTTCGTCGTGCAATCAGCTTAGCTGAATAGACGCAGCCACCTAAGCACAATTAGAACAACATCAAGCTTGTAGGCAGCAAGATCCAAAGTAGCGACCAGAAAATCAGATTGCCTCAAAGTTACATTTTTAAGTGCCTAAAATTCAAATGCACAACAGTAGACAGTAAAATGAGCTAAGGGATTTAAAATTAAGAGATACAGAAATAAAGAGGCATAGAATAAGCGTAATTTTCTATTTCTAAGCAGCCTGATATCTAATTTCTTGGCGCCGATACAGGCCACCAGAATGAATCAGAAGTTGTATTGTTAGATTGTCATGTGGATTGCAACGATAATCCAAGCATATTGGAAAGCCTTGTAAAAAGTATCACAGACTTAAATTTTCAAGAATATCAATGGCTAGCGGCGCATTAGCATTGGTGTTTTACACCCCTAAAGAAGCCCTAGCTCAGTGCGCATTATGTATATTATGTTAAATGAGGTATTAAAGATACGAAGTGTTCCATCACTCTACCTCTCTTATTCCGCCTATTACAGTCATTTGATTAAACATAATCTATTTACCATAAAATACTTAATAAACACATTTATTATCTATCGATATAAATGTGTCATTAAGATCAAAGCTTCGTATTTTCTATGATTTACTGATCTTTAGTTGTCTTGCACAACAAATTCTATGTGCGTTGTTTCGTCATTCTCTTTGTTCATGACTGTGATATTACGCAGCAAACTATTGTTGAGTTGCCAAGTATTTTTGGTCGCTTTTAGCGCGATTGCACCATCAATTTCCCAAGAGTCATTAGGCGTTACAATTTTTATTTCTTGTGGGGTGAATTGAGCAAAAAACTGGGCGTCGTTAACATAAAATGCACACGGTTGTTGCAATTTACAACTCGTCTTTTTCTCCGCTTCATAATTAAAAGTTCGCCAAAAAAAAGCAACGATTAGCACCGTTAACATGATGATTATTTGAACAAAACGTTCTTTTGTTAGCTTTTGTGCAGCCATTATTGGGTCTTCTCCGTGTAACAAGCTTCAAAGTTTTTAAATAAATAGGCAAATCCAGACTGTGAGTAAGGTTACCCCTCTGTCATTAAAATGTTAATTGCAGTATAGTTTCTCCCTGAAAATGCCACTTTTTTTAAAAAGCGCAAAGATTATTTAACCACTTTAAGCAGTATGGTTTTTCTGAGTGGTTTGGGTGGCATTACGACATGAGTCGTGTTGGAAGTAAAGTGTAGTAATAATAGAATTGGAAGCATGCAAATATGAGCCAGGAAAAGCAGCTTGAACAAGCCTACAACTATACCGTCGTTCGTCAGTTTACCTTAGTGACCATTCTTTGGGGTATTGTCGGCATGGCAGTTGGGGTTTTGATTGCCGCTCAGTTAGTATGGCCACAGTTAAACTTTGATACACCGTGGCTGACGTATAGTCGATTACGTCCACTGCATACTAATGCGGTAATTTTTGCGTTTGGTACCAGCGCCCTTTTCGCAACGTCCTATTATGTTGTGCAGCGTACCTGTCAAACGCGTTTATTTGGAGGTCCTCTCGTTCCGTTCACCTTTTGGGGTTGGCAAGCTATTATTTTAGCCGCCGCGATCACTTTGCCTTTGGGTTATACCTCAGGTAAAGAGTACGCAGAACTTGAATGGCCTATTGATATTGCAATCGCTGTTGTATGGGTTTCATACGCGATTGTCTTTTTTGGTACGTTGATCAAACGTAATACCTCACATATTTATGTGGCAAACTGGTTTTTCGGTGCTTTCATTATCACCGTTGCCGTGCTGCACATTGTTAACAGTATGGCCATCCCAGTCTCGGCTGGTAAGTCATATTCGATTTACGCTGGAGCCGTCGATGCGATGATTCAGTGGTGGTATGGCCATAATGCGGTAGGTTTCCTCTTAACAGCAGGTTTCCTTGGCATGATGTACTACTTCGTACCAAAACAAGCTGAGCGCCCTGTTTACTCTTACCGTTTATCGATCGTACACTTTTGGGCACTAGTTTCACTCTACATTTGGGCTGGCCCGCACCACCTTCACTATACTGCACTGCCTGACTGGACTCAGTCATTGGGTATGGTGATGTCATTGGTTCTGTTTGCTCCATCTTGGGGTGGCATGATCAACGGTATCATGACGCTATCTGGTGCATGGCATAAGCTGCGCTACGATCCAATTCTACGTTTCTTGATTGTCTCCCTCTCTTTCTATGGCATGTCGACTTTTGAAGGTCCGATGATGTCAATCAAGACGGTTAACGCATTATCGCACTATACCGACTGGACAATCGGCCACGTTCACTCAGGCGCTTTAGGTTGGGTTGCAATGGTATCAATCGGTTCAGTTTACCACTTGATCCCTCGCCTATTTAATCAAGAACGCATGTATTCAGTGAGCATGATTAATGCACACTTCTGGCTTGCAACCATTGGTACGGTACTTTATATCGTCGCCATGTGGATCTCAGGTGTGATGCAAGGTCTGATGTGGCGTGCAGTCAACTCTGACGGTACGTTGACCTACAGTTTTGTTGAGTCTGTTCAAGCATCTTACCCGTTCTACGCGGTACGTTTCATTGGTGGTTTCATCTTCTTGGCGGGTATGTTCTTAATGGCATACAACACCTACAAGACTGTGACTGCACCAAGCGATAGCCTCAAAGCTATCCCGCAACCGGCATAAGGAGATTTAGGAATGAGCAATAATTCTAACAATCGCCATGAAGTTGTTGAACGTAACGTCGGCTTGCTAGCGATTTTGATTGTTTTTGCTATCAGCTTAGGGGCTTTAGTAGAGATCACTCCGCTGATGTTCCAAAAGCAAACCACTGAACCAGTAGAAAATCTACGCGCCTATAGCGCGTTAGAAATGGAAGGACGTGATGTTTATATTCGTGAAGGTTGTAACGTATGTCACAGCCAAATGATTCGTCCTTTCCGTTCTGAAACCGAACGTTATGGTCACTACTCTGTTGCTGGTGAGAGCGTTTATGAGCATCCATTTTTGTGGGGTTCTAAGCGTACCGGCCCAGATCTTGCCCGCGTTGGTGGTCGTTACTCTGATGAATGGCACCGTGTTCACTTGATTGATCCGCGTGAATTGGTTCCTGAATCAAATATGCCAGGCTTCCCTTGGTTGGAAGAAAACGGTCTAGATGGCGAATTAACCAAGAAAAAACTTGAGTTATTCCGCAATCAGTTTGGCGTTCCTTACACCGATGAACAGATTGCTAATGCACCGAAAGATGTAGAAGGAAAAACAGAGATGGATGCCATCATTGCTTACCTTCAGTCTCTTGGTCATGCAATGAAGTAAGGAGCTGATCATGGAAATAGGTACTATTCACAGTATTTGGACCATCGTTCTTTTTGTGAGTTTTCTGGGTGTGGTTTGGTGGGCTTTCGGTAAAAAACGTAAAGCTCGCTTTGAGGAAGATGCCAACCTTGTATTCGCTGACGAAGAGCAAACGCCGACGAAAGGACAAGGAGAGACCAAATAATGGATACGTTTTGGAGTCTTTGGATAATCATAATCACAGTAGGCACTTTGCTTGGCTGTGCTGCACTACTCTATTGGTGTCTTAAAGACAAAATGGGGGTTGAAGAAGGTGCAGATATGGGCCATGAATACGATGGTATTCGTGAACTCAATAACCCGCTACCGAAATGGTGGACTTACCTTTTTGTAAGTACATTTGTTTTTGCCGCTATTTACTTAGCACTCTACCCAGGCTTAGGTAGCTATAAAGGTCTGTTAGGTTGGACTAGTTCAAACCAACTTGTTCAAAGTGTTGAACAATCAAAGCAATTGATTAAAGAAGCACAAGAGAACAAGCAGCTCGATCAGTATGCGAAAGAGCTGGGTGATGCTGACGAGTACTTTGGTGAAGCGTTTCGTGGCTTAGCTTATGTCGAAGGAACTGATCAACTCAAATCAATTCCTGATATCGCCGCCGATCCTGAAGCGGTTAAAGTTGGACAACGTTTGTTCTTGCAAAACTGTTCTCAATGTCATGGTTCGGATGCTCGTGGCCAAAAAGGCTTTCCAAATCTGACTGACGGCGCTTGGCTATATGGTGGTGAACCGCATGCAATTGTGAACACCATTATGAATGGGCGTGTCGGTATGATGGCCGCTTGGAAAGATGTACTCGGTGATGACGGTGTTAAAGAAGTTGTCAGCTATACGTTGAGTCTATCTGGACGTTCGGTCAATGCGAAAGAAGCGGCAGCCGGTAAAGCACGTTTCGTCGTTTGTGCTGCGTGTCACGGTACCGATGGTAAGGGTAACCCTACTCTTGGCGCCCCTGACCTAACCGATCAATACTGGTTATTTGGTGGTACTCGTGATGATGTCACGCAAACCGTTATGTATGGCCGCTCAGGTGTAATGCCTGCTTGGAAAGACATCCTTGGCGAAGACAAAGTTCAACTAGTCTCTGCCTATGTTTGGAGTCTATCTAACGGCGACAATAAGTAACATTTCAATAACAGCCCCTAGTCTTAGGGGCTGACTTTTCTTAAAGTAAGACATTCCAATTTTTTGTGAGAACTTTTTTATGGTAAAGCCTTGGTATAAGCAGTTTTGGCCGTGGTTTCTAATCCTTCTTCCTCTAACCGTCATTATCTGGTCAGTGATTAGAATTGTCATATTGTCCAACCATTCAGTCTCTTTGGTTACTGAGGATTACTATAAAAAAGGCAAAGGTATCAATATCGATCTCTCCAAGATTAAAGTAGCAAAAAAATTAGCGATCAATGCCTCGGCTTTATCCGATGGTAATGCGATTGTGTTAACGCTGGACAAGGGGACTCTCGAGCATTTTCCCGCTCTGCATGCCACCTTTGCTCACCGCACTTTACCTGATCGCGACTTTAACCAAATGCTAACGGCGAATGCGAGTGGTGAATACCACATCCTGTTGGAAGAGCCGCTGCAAGGCCCTTGGTTTATCGAGATTACTCCGCACGATAAACAATGGCTGGTTCAAGGACGAGTTACCTTCCCTTCAGCTACTCCAACACAACTAATGAACTGATATAATCTATGTGCCAATCGTGTTACCACTGCGGTGAAGAAGTACCAGTCAACACGGACTACAAAGTAGAGATTCTCGGACAAATACGTGATATGTGTTGTCCGGGCTGTGAGACTGTCGCCCAAACCATTATGGATAGTGGTTTGGTCTCTTATTATCAATATCGAACTGCCCCTGCAGAAAAAGCCAACTTGGTCCCAGAGCAATTACAAGCACTGGTGCATTATGATAACCAAGAAGTGCAAAACGAATTTGTTCGTAATAGCGACAAACACTCTGAAGTGACATTGTCACTCGATGGTATTTCTTGCGCCGCTTGCGCATGGTTGATTGAAAAGCAGCTTTCGCATACCGAAGGCGTTGTTCAAATACGCGTTAACACAACCACTAATCGAGCCATCCTCGCTTGGGATAACTCAACAGCAAAACTCAGTGAATTGTTGGCGGTGATTCATCAACTAGGCTACAAAGCTGCGCCGTTTGAAGCGGATCAACAAGAAGCTGCTTATCACCGCATGATGAAGCAATACCTCTATCGATTAGGTATCGCAGGGCTTGCGACGATGCAAGTTATGATGTTGGCGGTTGCCCTTTATCTCGAAGTTTTTGGCGATTTAGACCCCGAATTTCGCAATTATTTTCGTTGGGTAAGCTTGATCTTTGCCACTCCGGTGATGCTCTACTCTGCGTTGCCTTTCTATCTTAATGCATGGCGCAGTATTAGAAGCAAAACGCTCGGAATGGATGTCCCAGTCTCCATTGCGATGATTTTTGCCTATGTAGCCAGTCTCGTCGCTACCGTAACCGAACAAGGTGAAGTGTTCTTCGAATCAATTTCAATGTTCGCGTTTTTCTTGCTTGTTGGTCGTTTCTTAGAGATGCGTGCGCGCAGAAAAGCGGCAGCTGCAAGCGGAAACCTATTGAAACTTATCCCGGCGATGGCGACGACCCTTGAGGGTGAACAAACACCGGTAAAATCGTTACAAGTAGGCGATAAAATTCGTGTCTTGCCCGGAGAGCATATCCCAGCGGATGGCATTATCACGCAAGGCCGTGTGCATATTGACGAATCGATGTTAACGGGAGAGTCCATCCCGGTTGTCAAAATCATCGGTGACCATGTTTATGCTGGCACGCTTAATGGCGAAGAAGCATTCGTCCTTGAAGTGCGCTCGAGCAAAGCCGATTCAATGATTTCAAACATTGTACGCCTGCAAGATGAAGCTCAGCTATCTAAACCTAAGATCGCTGAAATTGCCGATGTGGTGGCGCGTTACTTTGTCGCAGTTTTGCTTGTTATTGCTGCCGCGACTTGGTTCTACTGGCAACAAAACCAACCTGATGATGCGTTTTGGATCATGCTTGCAGTGCTTGTGGCTACCTGCCCTTGCGCTCTTTCTCTAGCGACACCTACCGCACTGACATGTGCGACATCACGAATGGGTAATCTTGGGATCTTACTGCGTAAAGGTCATGTCTTTGAGACCTTATGTAAGGTCAATCACCTTATCATTGATAAAACGGGCACATTGACCCATGGCGACATTGAAATCAATAGTGTGCGTTTGTTTGGGCAACAATCAAAAAGTAGCACTCTCTCTCTAGCTGCAGTACTTGAAGCACACGCCAATCATCCTCTTGCACGCGCGTTTCGTCCTTATCTTGATGCAAATGTCATAATCGACGAGATAGAAAATGTGATTGGTTTCGGTATTCAAGGTTGTTATCAGGGTAAACCGATCAAAATTGGCAGTGCTGAATTTGTCTTGTCATCTCAAGATAAAGCCGAGCCGAATGCAATATACCTATCGATTGCCAACGAACATGTTGCCACTTTCTATTATCAAGACCCAATTCGCCAAGAAGCTGTTGCCTTTGTTAAGCAATTTAGAGATGCTGGCATCAAAGTGACGCTGCTCACGGGCGATTCAAACGCCAATGCCGTGCTTGTTGCACAACAAATCGGTATTGATGATGTAGTCTCGGAAGCAAAGCCTCAGGATAAACTTGATTACTTACACAGTTGTCGCGATGACGATATCACCATGATGGTGGGTGATGGCATTAACGATGCCCCGACTCTAGCGGGCGCTCATCTTTCAGTTGCGATGGGAGGCGGTACCGATGTTGCCAAAGCGTCTGCGGATATGGTGCTGCTGGGTGACAAGCTCGACCGAATTTTGCAAGCGCGTGAGTTAGCTCTTAAAACCCGACGAATTATCGCAGAAAACCTCGCTTGGTCATTAGGATATAATTTATTAATCTTACCTCTCGCTGTTGCGGGGTTAGTTGCCCCCTATTTTGCCGTCGTCGGCATGTCGGCGAGTTCCATTATCGTTGTTTCTAATTCACTTCGATTACTAAAAGAGTCCCATAAGGAACAAGGTTAAGAACTATGGAAAGCCTCTATATATTGATTCCGATTGCGATCGTCTTAGTGTGTGTCGCGGTGGGTATATTTCTTTGGGCAGTTAAAAGTGAACAGTTCGAGGATTTAGAGCGTCAAGGACACAATATCCTTTTTGATGAAGATGAAAAGGATCAGCCAAAAAAATGAGTGCAGATTTAGTCGCCGCCTTTATGATTGGTCTAATTGGTTCCGGTCACTGCATGGGCATGTGTGGTGGTGTGGCATCCCTGCTTTCAATGGGAAATGAACAACCATCTAAGATCATTCCGCTGTTTTATAATTTGGGCCGAATCTTCAGTTATGCATTATTCGGTGGTTTAATCGGTGGCGCGGTTTCCACCATTGCAGAAGTGGCCAGCCTTAACCATAGCTTTGCGTGGTTACGTCTTCTTGCGGCACTGTTTATGGTTTTGCTTGCTTGCTATATTGGTCGTTGGTGGCAAGGTCTACTCATCGTTGAGAATCTGGGTAAGAAGTTGTGGCAATACATCTCACCGATGAGTAACAAACTGTTACCCATTAGCAGTCCGTACCAAGCTGGCGCCTTTGGCTTTTTATGGGGATGGCTACCCTGTGGCTTAGTTTATTCCACTCTAACTTGGGCGGTGGTTTCTGGAAGTAGCCTTAATGGCGCGTTGATTATGGCGGCGTTTGGCTTGGGTACTTTACCCGCGATGCTGATGGTTGGTTATGGGTCAACGTATTTACACAAACTGCAACAATCTACGGTTTTTCGAAACATCGCCGCGATCACAATATTGGGTTATGGGCTATATACTGCATATGGTGCGATGCGTTTACTGGCCTAGAGTTGATAGATTACTGTTTTTAAGCATCTTTTTTCACTACCTTTTATCTTTTAGCGGTGATAAAATATTGATGTATATCAAATAGTGAAAGGTTGTTATGATTTCTGAAAAGCCTGCAAAACGCATTCAATCCGGTGGTTGTGCTATCCACTGTCAAGATTGCAGCATTAGTCAGCTATGCATTCCGTTTACGCTAAATGAGAGCGAGTTAGACCAACTTGATCAGATCATTGAGCGTAAAAAGCCAATTCAAAAAGGCCAAGAACTATTTAAAGCTGGCGACGAATTGAAGTCGCTGTATGCGATTCGTTCAGGAACCATTAAGAGCTACACCATTACAGAGCAAGGTGACGAGCAAATTACCGCCTTCCATTTGGCTGGCGATCTCGTTGGGTTTGATGCTATTACCGATGATAGTCACCCAAGCTTCGCGCAAGCGCTTGAAACATCGATGGTTTGTGAAATCCCATACGAAATTCTTGATGATTTATCGGGAAAAATGCCGAAATTACGTCAACAAATTATGCGTTTGATGAGCAGTGAAATTAAGGGTGATCAAGAAATGATCCTGTTACTTTCAAAGAAAAACGCAGAAGAACGTTTGGCGGCATTTTTGTATAACCTTTCAACGCGCTTTTCACAGCGAGGCTTTAGCCCAAGAGAATTTCGTCTTACCATGACTCGTGGTGACATCGGTAACTATCTTGGTCTGACGGTAGAGACAATCAGTCGCCTACTTGGCCGCTTCCAAAAGTCAGAAATCTTGAGCGTTAAAGGTAAATACATCACTATTCTTGATCACGACGCCCTAATGCAACTGGCTGGCGTTTCGACAGAATCGTAATAACTTCAATGATGTAGCTCTAAACTGAGCTACATCATAAAATCCCAATCTCGACACAACTTTTCCTAATAATTCCCTCTCAACTGCGCTAAAGTAATCTTGTCGGCCCAAGTGACTTAGGTATAAGTCTCCTCAGCTTTAAGGAGTTTGCTATGAGTATCTATAATAACATCCTAGTCGTTGCCAATATTAATAGCGATGATCAACCAGCGCTCGCGCGAGCAATGCAATTAGCTGCCAAAAGCCGCTCTCGCAGCCGTATTACGTTTTTCTTGTCAATCTACGACTTCTCTTACGACATGACTTCCATGCTCTCTATGGATGAGCGTGATGCTATGCGTCGTGGCGTAATCCATCAACGTGAACAGTGGATGCGTAGTGTTGCTGAACCATATATCAATGAAGATATTGATTTTGACGTGCGTGTGGTATGGCACAACCGCCCTTACGAAGCGATTATCGCGGAAGTTTATGCAGGCAGCCATGACATTGTGATCAAAGGTACGCGTAAACATGACGTGCTCGAGTCCGTGATCTTTACCCCAACTGATTGGCACTTATTGCGTAAATGCCCTGCTCCTGTTTTGCTGGTTAAAAATGCCGATTGGCCAGCGGATGCAAGTATTATTGCCTCAGTTCATGTTGGCTCAGAAAATGACACCCATTTAGGTCTCAATGATCTTATGGTTGAACAATTGACCTGTTTGACCGAGCGATTAGGCGCTAAACCTTATTTGATTAATGCCTACCCCGTCACGCCTGCCAATATTACCATTGAGCTACCGGAGTTTGACCCAACGACGTATACCGACGCTGTGCGCGGACATCACTTAACGGCGATGAAAGCATTGCGTCAAAAACATGGTTACAATGATGAACAAACGATAGTAGAGCAAGGCTTGCCTGAAGATATCATTCCGCAAGCTGCCAAAGAGCTTAATGCCGCAATGGTCATCATCGGCACAACTGGCCGCACTGGCCTTTCAGCGGTGTTCATTGGTAATACAGCTGAACATGTTATTGATAAAATTAATTGTGATGTTCTTGCGCTCAAACCTGAAGGTTACATCAGCCCTCTCGACCCTACGACCGCAATCTAAACACACCAATCCCCTCCAACGTGAGGGGATTTTTCTATCTTCACCAACAATAGCACTAGCATCTCAATTATTTATCCGTATCATACGCCCTTCATACCGATTGAGCCTCATAGAGGCACAATGCAGGTATCGTTTTGTATTCAGATTACCGGATAAGACTGCGAACTAATGACCGAGCAAAATCAAGAGCGCACCAAGGCTCAACAATATAACTTCAACAAACTACAAAAGCGTATTCGCCGTAACACTGGCCAAGCGATCCAAGACTTCAACATGATTGAAGATGGCGACCGCATTATGGTTTGTCTATCAGGCGGTAAAGATAGCTTTACGATGTTGGAAATACTGATGAGCCTACAAAAAAGTGCTCCGATCTCGTTTTCGCTGGTAGCGGTTAACCTTGACCAAAAACAACCAGGTTTCCCAAGCCACATTTTACCTGAATACCTAGAATCACTAGGTGTTGAGTACAAAATTGTTGAAGAAGACACATACTCAATCGTTCAAGACAAGATCCCAGAAGGCAAGACCACTTGTTCTCTGTGTTCTCGTCTGCGTCGTGGTATTTTGTATCGCACGGCGAAAGAGCTAGGTGCAACTAAGATTGCACTAGGTCATCACCGCGATGATATTCTGGAAACCTTGTTCTTAAACATGTTCCATGGCGGCAAATTAAAAGGCATGCCACCTAAGCTGGTATCAGATAACGGCGAGCACGTGGTTATTCGTCCATTGGCGTACTGTCGTGAAAAAGACATCATTAAGTATTCTGAGATGCGTGATTACCCAATCATTCCATGTAACTTGTGTGGTTCTCAGCCAAATCTACAGCGTCAAAACATTAAGCTCATGCTTAATGACTGGGATAAGCGTTTCCCTGGTCGCATCGAATCGATGTTCCGTGCGATGCAAAATGTGGTACCAAGCCACCTTGCTGACTACAATCTATTTGATTTTAAAGCTATTGACCGTGATTCAGGCGTTATTAACGGCGGGGATATTGGCTTTGATAAAGAAGAGATGCCAGTACAAAACTTTGCTGACGAAGATAGCGTGCAGGAATTTGATCCTAGTTTGAAGTTAGATGTAACCAATATCTAAACTTTAAAAACTACGGGTTTAAAATTACAAAGGGTCGGTGATTGCGACCCTTTTTACGTTGTGACTATTGGTTTTGAATATCTTACTAGCCATGTAGGCCGCTGACGATAGAGTGATATTAGCTCTCTAGTTTGCTTTGGTGAGATAAGGTAAAACGCGTAAAGTTTCTTGCGGTAAGGTAAAGGAACCACCTTCACCAATCTCATTCAATGTAATTTGAATTTTACCATCGACCACCGGCTTTTGTTTGCCATTGGAGAATTGAACCGTTGAATTCAGGTTGTTGGCGAATTCTAATGTGACTCCTTCGACCTCTGGGGTAAACCAACTTGCAAACATTCCGCCTAACTGTTCTAGGATGGATTGCATTTGTGGTAATAGCGCTTCAATTTGGCTGTATGCAACCTCACCAGAAAACGCCTGCTTGGTCATGACGACCATTGAAAAGTCACACTGTCTATCCTGAGGAGTGTCAACATAAACTAGTGGGTTAGCCTGACGTAAGTGACTATCGAGTGGTACCAATACTTCTTGCGCAGGTGAAATGACAAGATCTTCGTAATGTTCTTCTTTTTCCATCCAGGCTTTTTTGATTTTACATAGCTGATTAGAAGCGGCATCGAGAAAGAAGAAGCCTACTTTGACATCCGCATGGCCTTCTTTGTCGTTTTGCTTCATGTGTGTATAAAGCTTTGAATAGGTAAATCGGTATTCTTGAGCTTGGCTTGGTAAAGATACAGCGCTAAACAGCGCTGCAGAAATCAGTGTGAGCGTTACTTTCTTCATTATTGTGTGAGATCGTTATAGTCTGTCCAGAACTGGTCATTGTGACGGATCATCGTCTGTAAGTCCTTGACGTATGCCTCACCTCGCTCAGAGTATTTCAATAAACCGTTAGTCAAAGCAATCGCAGCCTGGGTATCAATCAAACTTTGGTCGCCCTGTTGACGGTCAAAACGTATCTCACGCAGATCGTAATAGGCTCTATTGCGGTTAACGTTCATAAAGTAACGATGAATCGATTCTTGTACCGAATCAAAACTGGCAACTTCATGTGATGCATCTTCGTTACGCTGTAACGGCACAAGGCCGCAGCCTTTGCTGTAACACCACTGACCAAAATAGTTATTTGCTTTAGTCGCAAAACGCGAAGTGCCCCACGCTGATTCATTTGCTGCTTGAGTCATCACCAACGATTCAGGTAACACGTTAACCCGGTGCAACATCTTATCGAGCCAAGCCACTGTAACGCCCTCAGTCGTTAGCTCTACATCGTATAACTGACCTAAACGCTTAGCATAATTGTTGTCTTCGCTCGTTAACGAGCCTTGTTCAAAGCGTTGCGCGATGCTCGTTAAACGAGCTCGCTCTTTTTGCACACGTTGATTTTCAAGTTTAACGCCCGGTCTCAAGTAATCGAAGAAGGCTTGTTTCTTCTCTACAACATTGTCAAACGATGCAAAATCTGGGGCTGAGCCGACTGCTTGACCAACAAAAAGAATTTGGTTGGTCGCCCCTTGCTCAACGTCCACTGTTGGATATTCAAATCGAAACCAACCAAAGACACCAAGACCAAAAGCCGCTGAAATTGCGGCTATTTCTAACTTATGCATTAAACACCTGTGGGTTGTTGTCATCATCATCTTTCGGGCGATCAGTTGCAACAATCCTTAGCTTAATACCAAACATATTACGGTAGAGAATACCTTTCACATGGAAGAAAAATGGTAGAACGAAGATCAGCCCTAACCCATAAAACATTGCACCTGCAATAAACATCAGCATCAACATAATGTAGATGCCTGCTAAAACGAAAATCTTCTTATTTACTGCACGAAGTGACAGCAGCAAAGATTGCATTGGTGGAATTTTCTTTTCACAAATCAATAAAATAGAGTTACTAAACGCTAATGATAAGTAAAATGAAACAAATGGCAAAATCATGCTAGCAACGCCTTGCAGCATCAAGCTAAACAGCGTTGCTAAAATAACGGGAATAGTAAATTGTAGCCCTTTCCCTATGTGACGAGGCTTGGTATTCAAGCCAGCAGAATGACTCATAGCCATTAAGCAAATGCCTGCGTAAATCGGCGCACTAATCACTTCATAACTAAAGTTTGCGATAAAAAGCGCTTGTACAATGTCGGGGCTAAACGCAGCTGGATCGGCCATCGCTTTAAACAGCAATGATGGGTCACCTAGTTGCAGTTTCAGTGCGATGTAGAAAATCGCTAACTGTACAAACATCAAAATGATGATGGCTGGAGAGAACGATAAGAAGTTCTTAATCGTACACTCCCAAGCTTCACGAAATACTTCTCCGGCTTTCAAGTCGTACTGGCCGGTGATCGCGCGTTCTACGCTCCCGCCCAAGTTAAAGTCTTTCTCAATATCATTGTTCATTGTTTAATCCGGTGTTTTCTTCGTTATATCGGCTGACGATTGCTGAGCAAAATACCGCGAATATTGTTCTTGTAGCAAATATAACGCTGTAACCAAAAATTGCGGTGGTGGACATTATACGCAAAGCGGCCCAACACTCACATCGAATCTGCTTTCTACTCTTGCTTTATTGCCTATTTGGCTGATAATTAACCCGCAAAGCCAAAAAAAGCGCATCATTCGCTAGCGATCACGTCGCAAACTGCCGAATGCTTTAAATAAGCAAATCGTATAAAAACAGTATGGTAAATAATGTTTACTTTTACCTGTAAAATTTTTTCGGCTGTTAGGTAAGAAAATGCTTTGAATTCACACTTTTGGTGATTATGATGCGCGCCTCTATTTGTGTAACTACAGGCCATTGACGGAAATGAGTTTAAAATGGCCGATGTGGGAGAAAAACAGACGTTGAACAAACAAACAGCAGAGCAACCGGTTATCCGTTTAACTGGTATTAGTAAGAGTTTCGATGGTAAGGAGATCATCGGTAATCTTAACCTTGATGTTAACCACGGCGAATTTTTAACAATTCTTGGTCCATCAGGTTGTGGTAAAACCACCGTTCTTAGGATGATCGCAGGTTTTGAAACCGCGGATAATGGTAGCATTATCTTAGATGGCCAGAACGTTACTGAAGTTCCTGCTGAGCAGAGACATGTCAACACTGTGTTCCAGAGTTACGCGCTATTCCCTCATATGACCGTATATGAGAATGTTGCGTTTGGCTTGCGCATGCAGAAAGTTCCTAATGCTGAGATTGAACCTCGCGTTATGGAAGCATTGCGTATGGTTCGCCTAGAAAAAATGGCGCAACGTAAGCCACACCAACTCTCTGGTGGTCAGCAACAACGTATTGCGATTGCGCGCGCTGTTGTTAACAAACCTAAAGTACTGCTTCTTGATGAATCGCTATCAGCACTGGATTACAAACTACGTAAACAGATGCAAATCGAACTTAAGCAGCTACAGCGTCAACTTGGTATTACCTTTATCTTCGTTACTCACGACCAAGAAGAAGCATTGTCGATGTCTGACCGTATCATTGTGATGCGTGATGGCGTGATCGAACAAGACGGTTCTCCACGTGAAATTTATGAAGAGCCGAAGAACCTATTCGTTGCTCGCTTCATCGGTGAAATCAACGTGTTCAACACTACGATGCTCGAACGCATCGACGACAAGCGTATTCGTGCGCAAATCGAAGGGGTTGAGTCTGTGGTTTACTACGAGAAAGAAGCAAACGCCGGTGACAAACTGCAAGTGCTACTGCGCCCAGAAGATCTTCGTATTGAAGAGATCAAAGAGTCTGAGCAAGAAGGCATTGTTGGTTATGTAACTGAACGTACCTACAAAGGTATGACGCTTGATTCTGTGATTGAACTTGAATCTGGCATGCGTGTAATGGTTAGTGAATTCTTCAACGAAGATGATCCAGATGTGGATCACTCACTAGGCCAAAAGGTGGCAATTACCTGGGTTGAAAGCTGGGAGGTGGTACTAAATGATGAGCAAGAAATTTAATCTTCAGAATGCGATCATCACACTGATTGTTACGTGGTTAGCACTGTTTGTACTAATCCCGAACTTAATGATCATTGGTACCAGTTTCCTAACCCGTGATGAAGCAAACCTAATCGACATGACGTTTACATTGGACAACTATATTCGTTTAGTTGACCCTCTGTATGCCAAAGTGCTGATGCACTCTTTTTACATGGCGATTGTTGCAACCCTATTGTGTTTAGTGATTGGTTACCCATTCGCTTATATCGTCGCGAAGATGCCACACAAATGGCGTCCGTTTATGTTGTTTCTGGTTATCGTACCGTTTTGGACTAACTCGCTGATCCGTACTTACGGCCTTAAAATCGTGTTAGGCACACAAGGTATCTTGAATAAGTCTCTGATGGCGATGGAAATCATCGATAAGCCATTACGACTTATGTATACAGAAACGGCTGTAATGATTGGCTTGGTGTACATCTTATTGCCATTTATGATTTTACCGCTTTACAGTGCGATCGAAAAACTCGACAACACTTACCTTGAAGCGGCAAAAGATTTAGGTGCTAACAAATTCCAAACTATCACTCGCGTGATTCTGCCACTTACGATGCCTGGCATCATCGGTGGTTGTTTATTGGTACTGCTCCCTGCCCTTGGTATGTTCTACATCTCAGATCTTCTGGGCGGTGCGAAGAACCTTCTAATTGGTAACGTGATTAAGAGCCAAGTACTGAACGCGCGTGATTGGCCATTTGGCGCAGCAACCAGTATTGCGTTGACGGTTGCGATGGCGATTATGCTTTATGCCTACTATAGAGCGGGTAAATTGTTGAATAAGAAAGTGGAGCTAGACTAATGGGACGTACAGTTAGATTTAGCTTTATGGCGCTGGTATACGCATTTCTATACTTGCCAATCATCGTTTTAATCGTTAACTCATTTAATGCTAACCGTTTTGGCATGAAATGGGGGGGATTCACCACTAAGTGGTACGAGACGTTAGTTAACAACGACAGTTTAATGCAGGCTGCTTGGCACTCTTTAAACGTGGCGGTGTTTTCTGCAACAGCTGCTACAATTATTGGTAGCTTAACGGCGGTTGCTCTATTCCGTTACTCTTTCAAGGGTAAAGGCCTAGTAAACGGCATGCTGTTTGTTGTGATGATGTCACCTGATATCGTTATGGCGATCTCGCTGCTGGCGTTGTTCCTCGTTATGGGCGCGCAACTTGGATTCTTAACCCTGCTTGTGGCACACATTACCTTCTGTTTGCCATTCGTAGTAGTTACGGTTTACAGCCGTCTTAACGGTTTCGATGTAAAAATGTTGGAAGCGGCAAAAGACTTGGGCGCAAGCGAATGGGTCATTCTAAAGCAGATCATCCTACCCCTTGCTAAGCCAGCTGTAGCTGCTGGTTGGTTGCTCAGTTTTACCTTGTC
Organism: Vibrio sp. N418; assembly: GCF_000222565.1. NCBI lineage: Bacteria > Pseudomonadati > Pseudomonadota > Gammaproteobacteria > Vibrionales > Vibrionaceae > Vibrio > Vibrio sp. N418. Next base: position 98,497 of record NZ_AFWD01000032.1, on the reverse strand, counting down.
TCTTGATGACGTAATCATCAGTTCATTTGTAACTGGTCCAACATATGAAATTTTGCCATTGAAGATCTACTCAATGGTCAAAGTGGGCATCTCTCCAGAGGTGAATGCCCTAGCAACAGTCATGCTGATTGTCTCTTTAGCTCTTGTAGTAACGTCGCAGTTGCTTGCACGAGAAAAAGTAAAGTAGAATCGCAGGCTTTTCACGAAACAGAATGGCAAAGCCATTCTGTTTTTATATAGACGCTCGATATAACGAGCAACGTTTGGTTTGGAGACTAACGTCGATGAAAAAATGGGCTACTCTATTAGCTGGTAGTGCATGTGCGCTTTCACTGTTCTCTGGTTCAGTTGCAGCGGACGAAAACAAAGAATTGGTATTTATGAACTGGGGTCCTTACATTAATAGTAATATCCTAGAACAATTTACCGAAGAAACTGGCATCAAGGTTATCTACTCGACTTATGAGTCGAATGAAACTTTGTACGCGAAGCTAAAGACCCATAACCAAGGTTATGATCTTGTCGTTCCTTCTACGTATTTCGTTGCGAAAATGCGTGATGAAGGCATGCTACAAAAGATCGACAAGTCAAAGCTGACTAACTTGAAAAATCTAGATACTAACTACCTAGATAAACCATTTGATCCAAACAACGACTACTCTATTCCACACGTTGTTGCGATCACAGGTCTTGCAGTTAATACCGATATGTACGATCCAAACGACTTCCAAAGCTGGGCTGATCTATGGAACCCTGAGCTTGAAGGTCAAGTAATGCTAATGGACGATACTCGTGAAGTATTCCACATTGCACTGCGCAAATTGGGCTACTCTGGTAACTCAACTGATCCAAAACAAATCGACGAAGCATACGCAGAACTTCAAAAGCTAATGCCAAACGTTCTACTGTTCAACTCTGACAACCCAGGCGCGCCTTACATGTCAGGTGAAGTTGGTGTTGGTATGCTTTGGAACGGCTCTGCTGCTGCGGCGCAAAAAGAAGGTCTACCTCTGAAACTTGTCTTCCCTAAAGAAGGCGGTATCGGTTGGGTAGATAACTTTGCTATCTCTTCTGGTGCGAAAAACGTAGAAGCAGCTCATAAGATGATCGACTTCCTACTTCGTCCAGAAATCGCTGAGCAGATTTCTAGCGACACGGGTTACCTAACAGCTGTTAAAGCGTCTAACGACAAGTTCCAAGACGTTGCACCGCTGTTCCCATCTCAAGAAGATCTTGACCGCGTAGAATGGCAAGACTCTGTAGGTGATTTGACTGTGAAGTACGAAGATTACTTCCTTAAGCTTAAAGCTGGTCAATAATCCAGATTGAAACAATAAAATAGGCAGCATTCGCTGCCTATTTTTATTTTGTGCTGATATAATCACGCCTGCTAATTTTCTCATTTAGCAATAAACAACTTTTTATACTCAATACTACTCAGAGGATGTTATCAGGATTGATAATGTGCTGATTTAGTAGGATAAAACGGAAATATAATGAAAAGTAAAATCTATGCAGGCGCATTATGCGCAGCTAGCCTATTCGCCACTTCAGCGATGGCTGCTGATCAAGAACTTTACTTCTACAACTGGTCTGAATACATTCCAAACGAAGTTCTTGAAGACTTTACAAAAGAAACTGGTATCAAGGTAATCTACTCTACGTACGAATCTAACGAAAGTATGTACGCGAAGTTGAAAACTCAAGGTGCTGGCTATGACTTGGTAGTACCGTCTACTTATTTTGTATCAAAGATGCGCAAAGAAGGCATGTTACAAAAAATTGACCAGTCAAAGCTGTCACACTTCGCAGATCTAGATACAAACTTCTTAAACAAACCTTTTGACCCAAACAATAGCTACTCTATCCCTTACATCTGGGGTGCGACCGGTATTGGTATCAACTCAGACATGCTAGACAAATCATCTGTATCAAAATGGGGTGATTTCTGGGACAGCAAATGGGAAGGTCAATTAATGCTGATGGACGATTCACGTGAAGTGTTCCATATTGCATTAACTAAACTAGGTTACTCACCAAACACGACGAACCCTGACGAGATCAAAGCCGCTTACGAAGAGCTTAAAAAGCTAATGCCTAACGTATTAGTATTTAACTCAGACTTCCCTGCTAACCCATACCTTGCCGGTGAAGTTTCACTAGGCATGCTTTGGAATGGCTCTGCTTACATGGCTCGTCAAGAAGGTGGCAAGATCGACATCATTTGGCCAGAAAAAGGCGCTATCTTCTGGATGGACAGCCTAGCAATCCCAGCGGGTGCAAAAAACGCGGGCGCGGCACACAAGATGATCGACTTCCTACTACGTCCTGAGAATGCAGCTAAAATCGCACTAGAGATTGGTTACCCTACTCCAGTGAAAACAGCTCACCAGCTACTTCCAGAAGATTTTGCAAACGATCCAAGCATCTTCCCTCCACAAGAAGTAATGGATACCGGCGTATGGCAAGATGAAGTCGGTGAAGCAAGTGTGCTTTACGACGAATACTTCCAAAAACTAAAGGTTGATAACTAACCTTGTTTATTGGATAAAAAAGAAAAGCGGCTTGAAGCCGCTTTTTTTATTTGAATGCAAATCATCGATCTTAAGACATCGCTACACGATGCGAACAATACCTTATATCACGCTCTTAATATCTGAGACTGCAAGTAGCTCTTCAACTAAGCGCGGCACTTCCACACTCGCTTTACCATAACGCTTTTCTTCAAACTCACTTTCAACTGCACTGGGTTCTAAATTGATTTCTATTGTGTGTGCGCCATGCATACGTGCATCGTGAACAAAACCCGCAGCGGGATAAACAACACCGGATGTGCCAATTGAAATGAACAGATCAGCCTTTTCTATCGCCGCGTAAATGTCACCCATTCTTAACGGCATTTCACCAAACCAAACAATGTGAGGTCGCATCTGTGCTGGGATCTGGCAACAATGACACAGTTCGCCAGTTTCAATGTTGCCCGTATGCTCAATCACTTGATTCGATTCACTGCAGCGTGCCTTCAATAACTCGCCATGCATATGGATAATATTTTGGCTACCACCACGCTCATGCAAGTTATCAATATTTTGCGTAATCACCGTTACAGAGCCATCTAACTGTTGTTCTAACTGGCCTAAAGCGATATGAGCGGCGTTGGGTGTCACGCCCTCACCTTGCAGTTTTTTGCGGCGTTGATTATAGAAATCCTGAACTAAATCAGGATCACGCTCAAACCCTTCCGGAGTCGCCACGTCTTCTATACGATGATTTTCCCATAGGCCATCTTGGGCACGAAACGTTTGAATTCCAGACTCGGCTGAGATACCTGCACCAGTTAGTACTACAATATTTCTATAAGGGAAATTCATAACCATTCCTTGTCATTCTTTTTCTTAAGCTTAACACTGAAAGAATAACTACAGTAGTAATATGGATTAGACCATGGTCGTATGAATTCGGGTTTGATTTGATTTTTGAGAGGATAAACAATGATAAAAGCATCTCTAGTGCTACTAATGCTGACTAGCTTAGCGGGCTGTCAACTGACCAAAGTTGAGGGTGAAATTGATGATGTTGAAGTAAAAGTAAGCACAAAAGACAGTGATAAGCGCCATGACGGCGATTACAAATTCTGCCCACCTGGACAAGCTAAAAAAGGCAATTGCTAAGAGTGGCATAATCTGACGTACTGCCACTCTTTTTAGACATATAACTAAGAGCTCAAAATTCGTTTAGTCTTCATTGGTAGACGAAATCTTATGAATCGATAGGTCGGCCCCATTAAACTCTTCTTCTTCCGACAATCGCAAACCAGTTACGGCGTTGATCGCACCATAAACTGCAAGTGCACCTAGTACAGCAACGCTGATGCCTAACGCCGTTCCTAACAGTTGTACTGTCAAGCTAACACCACCTAACCCTCCGAATGCCGTTTGGCCAAAGATGCCCGCAGCAATTCCACCCCACGCACCGCACACACCATGTAGGGGCCAAACACCAAGTACATCATCGATCTTGGTTTTATTCTGCAGGTAGGTAAATAGATAAACAAATAACACGCCAGCTACCATGCCTGTTGCCAAAGCGCCAATAGGATGCATTAGATCTGAACCGGCACACACCGCCACCAAGCCAGCTAAGGGGCCATTATGAATAAAGCCTGGGTCATTTTTACCTGCAATTAATGATGCAACAATACCGCCCACCATCGCCATTAATGAGTTCATCGCCACAAGTCCACTAATGCCTTCCAGCGTTTGCGCTGACATAACATTAAAGCCAAACCAGCCCACCGAAAGAATCCATGCACCTAGCGCCAGAAATGGGATATTGGAAGGTACAAAGTTGGTGTGCTTACCAGCGCGAATCCGGCCTTTGCGCATACCTAAGAAAATGACCGCAACGAGAGCAATCCAGCCACCGACCCCATGCACCACTACCGAGCCGGCAAAATCATGAAATGCAGCGCCAAACTCAGCTTCAAACCAAGCCTGCACGCCAAAGTTGCCATTCCAAATCATGCCTTCAAACAATGGGTAAACCAATCCAACGGTAAAAAATGTCGCAATTAATACCGGATAAAAGCGCGCACGTTCAGCAATACCACCTGAAACTATCGCAGGAATAGCCGCGGCAAAGGTAAGCAAAAAGAAAAATTTAACCAACTCGTAACCGTTACCTTGAGATAACGTTTCTGCATCAGCAAAAAAAGTGCCTCCATAGGCAACCCAATAACCGATAAAGAAATAAGCGAGTGCGGAAATGCCGAAATCGGCGATAATTTTAACCAAGGCGTTAACCTGATTTTTTTGGCGCACCGTTCCCACTTCAAGAAACGCAAAGCCTGCATGCATCAAAAAAACCATAATCGCGCCAAGTAATAAAAATAGCGTATCAGAACTTTGAGTCAGTGTTTGTACAGCGCCATTTACTTGGCTGGCAGTTACACTCATTATTTTTCTCCATCATTTAATCACGCACTAATCCTGTGCAAACTAAACCTGTTTCACCAATTTGGTCACATTAGGTAGTTAGTGACAAACAGAGCAATTTGTATTCCAATTGTTAACAAAGGTATTCTTAACTTAAATAATCCTTTAATATCACGGCGTTAGAATTAGAATTTAATCATGCAGAATCTTTTAGATCACTATGCATGCACTACTATGGTGAAATAACACTAAGATGGTGCACGTAATTTGTGCATTGAAGGTATGTTTGAGCATGGTTAAGATCACGACAAGCTTGTGAAACGTACTTAGACGAAGAGATAAAAAGTTGAGTAGCCACATGGGCGAATTCAATGTGTCGGCATAAAAAAAGCCAGTCTATTTAGACTGGCTTCTACTATTTACTTAGCTCTATCGTTTACAGGTTTGGACCTGTCGATGGGCTATGAGGTTGATTGTTTCTCAACTGACGCATACCCTGCAGCATACGCATGAACCAAACAAGGATCGCAAGGCCCGCAAGTACCATTCCGATAATTGGGATCACGTAAGCGACCTTATCAAGGAGGTTATTGTGGAACCAGTAATGTTCAATACCTGCCAAAACACCATTCGAAGTCGCAACCGTGACAATCAATACAACGAAGAATGTTAGGTACAAGAAGAAAGAACGAATCAAACCGTAATAGTGAGAATTAATCAACTCACCATCTTCGTTTTTATCCAAACGATAGCCTGCGTAAACAATCGCCATGACACCAGAAATCAAAAAGGTAAATGGTGTTAGAAAGCTAAGGAAATACGCGACCCAAATACCATTATGATGCTTGTTCATCGCTCTTCGCTCCTTTTGCTAATCCATTGTCCTGCTGTGACGCTGCATCCGGCATCGCTTCGTTAGATTTCACTTCAGCATACCAAAGGTCATGGTGCTCTTTTGCCCACGTTTCATCAACTTCACCCGTTACCATACCTTCAAGTGCACCTTCCATACCGAATAGACCGATATAGATGTGGAAGATAAAGCCACAGATCAAGATAAGAGCCGATAGCATATGTACAAGGTTAGAAATTTCCATATCACGACGAGTTTGACCGAAAATTGGGAAATCCAGAACCAAGCCACTTAAAGCAACCGTTGCACCAAAGACAATCAACAACCAGTAAATTGCCTTCTCACCACCGTTCGAGAAACCAGCAGATGGATGCGTTCCTTTATGTTTACCAACCATGCCGCCCATTTTCATGAACCAACGCATGTCTGTCATATTCGGAATCGATTTGCGCCACCACTTGAGTAGAACAATCATCAACAGAACAAAGAACAGTGGGCCAATATAATTATGGTATTGTTTTGCCAACATGATGACAAAACCCCAGAACTCAGTTGGAACATATGGTTTGAGGAAGTGCTTACCGTATACCAGCATCAGACCACTAAAGGCCAACGTTAAAAAGGTAAACGCCATACTCCAGTGCAATGCACGATCCCAGCGTGACCAACGCTTCATCTTTTTGCCAGTGCGCGGCTTACTTAGCATCAATGGGCCAACGAAAACGTAAGCCATGATAACCATCATAATACTACCGAAGATAGCAACGGCACCCGCTGGCGACATCCACTTCTCTTTCAGTACATACCATGTTGCACCCGGCGTACTGATCAGAACGCCATGCTCTGGTGATTTAGAGGTCGTATACCCTGCCTCACCTGCACGTACTTCCTTCCAAAAATCAGCACCCGCAAGCTGTGTCATCTCTGTTTGATCTACTGGCGCTGACTCTTTCGCTGCCGCAGGCAGAGATAGAGCCAACGTCAGTGCTGCCAAAAATGGCAGCACAAAAAGAGATAGACGTTTAAATATAGGGGTCATATCTCTCTCCAGAGTTAACTTTTAGTCGCATCGTAAGAAAGATCGTTGCCGTCTGTCCAACCTGCGTTTTTCGCGCCACGTTCAACAACACGCTGGCGGAAGATGTCTGAAATTTTTTCAGCATCACCGGCAAGCAGTGCTTTCGTTGAACATAGTGAAGCACACATCGGTAATTTACCTTCTGCAATACGGTTAGAACCGTATAGCGCACGCTCTTTTTCAGAACCTGGTTCAGTATTTGGACCACCGGCACAGAAAGTACACTTATCCATTTTACCACGCTCACCAAACGATTCTTGTTTAGGGAACTGAGGCGCGCCAAATGGGCAAGCAAATAGACAGTAACCACAACCGATACAAAGATCTTTATTGTGTAATACGATGCCATCTTCTGTGTGTTCGAAACAGTCTGCAGGACAAACTGCCATACAAGGCGCATCTGAACAGTGCATACATGCTACAGAGATAGAGTTTTCACCCGGCTCACCATCATTCAGGGTAACAACGCGACGGCGTTGGATGCCCCATGGCACAGCTTCAGTATTTGCATTCTTACATGCAGTGACACAGCCGTTACATTCGATACAGCGTTTGGTGTCACAAAGGAATTTCATTCTAGCCATTTTGGGAGTCCTTACGCTTTGCGAATATTACAGAGAGTCACTTTAGTTTCTTGCATCAAAGTGACAGGGTCATAACCGTAAGTGGTCGCCGTGTTGGCCGCCTCGCCAATTACGTAAGGAGCTGAACCTTCAGGATATTTATCAAGAAGACTCTCACCTTCGAATTTACCACCGAAGTGGAATGGCAAGAATGCAAGACCAGGCATAACACGAGGAGTTACCATCGCTTTCACCTTAATACGGCCTTTCTCTGCACCTTCAACCCAAACGTCATCGCCATCTTTGATGCCAAGGTCATTTGCGTCTTTAAGGTTAATTTCAACAAACATTTCTTGTTGAAGCTCTGCAAGCCATGGGTTAGAACGCGTTTCTTCACCACCACCTTCGTACTCAACCAAACGGCCAGAAGTTAGGATAATCGGGTATTCTTTCGATTTATCTTGTTCCTGGATTGATTTGAACAATGTTGGCAGACGGAAAATCGCTTCTTTATCGTCCCACGTTGAATATTCAGCAAGAAGATCACGACGTGGCGTGTACAGTGGTTCACGGTGTAGAGGAACACGGTCCGGGAACGTCCATACGATTGCACGTGCTTTCGCGTTACCAAATGGGATACAACCGTGCTTAATCGCAACACGTTGAATACCACCTGATAGATCGGTCTTCCAGTTTTTACCTTCAGCAGCGGCTTTCTCTTCTGCTGTTAGGTCATCCCACCAACCAAGCTGTTTTAGTAGCTTATCGGTAAATTCAGGGTAACCATCTTTGATTTCACAACCTTTTGAGTAGCTATCTACTGCAAGTAGGCTCTGACCTTCAAATTCAACACCAAAACGCGTACGGAAGTTACCGCCACCCTCTGCAACCGTCTTCGACGTATCGTAAAGAATGTGCGTACCAGGGTGTTTCATTTCAGGCGTACCCCAACATGGCCAAGGTAGACCGTAAGTCTCGCCATTTGCTGGGCCACCTACCGCTTCAAGCGTTGTGAAGTCGAAGGTGTGCCAGTTTTGTTGGTGCTCTTTCAAGCGTTCAGGGCTTTGACCTGTGTAACCAATTGTCCACATACCTTTGTTAAATTCGCGGGTAATGTCTTCAATAACAGGTTGATTGTTTTCAACTTTAATGTTCTTAAACAGCTGCTCAGAAATGCCTAGCTTTTGTGAAAGCAGGTACATGATTTCGTGGTCAGGTTTAGAATCAAACAATGGTTGGATCACTTGATCACGCCATTGGATTGAACGGTTTGACGCTGTCACACTACCGTGAGTTTCAAACTGAGTCGTCGCAGGAAGCAGGTAAACACCGTCAGTACGATCGTTCATTACTGCTGCTACTGTTGGATATGGGTCTACAACAACCATCATATCTAACTTCTGCATCGCTTTTTTCATCTCAGTACCACGGGTCTGAGAGTTAACAGCGTGGCCCCAGTAGAACATGGCACGAATGTTTTCGCGTTGACGGATCTTATCTTTATTCTCTAGAACGCCATCAACCCAACGAGAGACAGGAATACCTGCACTGTTCATTGGTTTTTGACCTGCGTAAGAGTTGTTGTCGAAGCGGCCGTGAACCCAGTTATAATCTAGATCCCACACTTTCGACCAGTGACGCCAAGCGCCTTCAGATAGACCGTAGTAACCTGGTAGCGTGTCAGATAATACGCCAAGGTCAGTTGCGCCCTGTACGTTATCGTGACCACGGAAAATGTTTGCACCGCCACCTGATTTACCCATGTTACCTAGTGCAAGCTCAAGCACACAGTAAGCACGAGTGTTGTTGTTACCCGTGGTATGCTGAGTACCACCCATACACCAAACAACACAGCCAGGACGGTTTTCAGAAAGCAGTTTCGCCGTTTCGAATACTTGAGCTTCCGCTACGCCAGTAACACGCTCAACTTCTGCTGGAGTCCATTTCGCCACTTCTGCACGAATTTCATCCATACCGAATACACGTTGGTAGATAAACTCTTTATCTTCCCAATTATTCGCAAATACGTGCCATAGCACACCCCATACGAAGGCAACGTCAGTACCTGGACGAAGTGATACATAATGGTCAGCTTTCGCAGCTGTACGCGTGCGACGCGGATCAGCAACAACGATCTTACAGTTGTTCTTCTCTTTCGCGATTAAGATATGCTGCATCGCTACTGGGTGCGCTTCTGCTGGGTTTGAACCGATGAAAAGCATCGATTTACAGTTGTGCATATCATTAAATGAGTTTGTCATCGCACCGTAACCCCAAGTGTTTGCAACACCGGCTACTGTGGTTGAGTGACAAATACGCGCTTGGTGGTCAACGTTGTTGGTACCCCAAAGCGACGCCATTTTACGATACAGGTACGCCTGTTCGTTGTTGTGCTTTGCACTGCCCAAGAAGTAAACTGAGTCAGGGCCAGATTCTTCACGAATCTTAAGTGCCTGCTGGCTGATCTCTTCTAGTGCTTGTTCCCACGAAAGCTTCTTCCACTTGCCGTTTTCAAGCTTCATTGGGTATTTTAGACGACGTTCACCATGGCCATGCTCGCGCAATGCTGCGCCTTTTGCACAGTGACCACCAGCGTTAAATGGGTGATCGAAGGCTGGCTCTTGGTCAGTCCATACGCCATTTTGAACTTCAGCGTAAACACCACAACCCACAGAACAGTGTGAACAGATAGTACGCTTCTGCTCTACTTTTGCTTCTGGATCGACAGTTTTCGCTTCTGCCTTTTTCATCATACCTGGTGCAAATAAACTTGCGCCAACTACCGCGCCACCAGCCGCTAATGAAGAATTTCTCATAAACGTACGGCGTGATACACCAAGTTGATTTTGCTCTTTGCTCACCGTATCGGAGCGTTTCACTAATTTCATGCGCTAAGCTCCAAATTACAGTGAGTCGTAATAATCGCGAACATGCTGAGTTTCACGATAACCGGTCTTCTTTTCGTCAGATTTAATTTCTACAGTTTCTGCTGCAGTTGCCACTTTGGTTGTACCAGCGACAACTGCACCAGCGACGGCAGCAGTCGTTAAGCCTTTCAGGAGATCCCTGCGGCTTGTATTAATATCATTATTATCTTTCATTATTGCTTCCTTACCCTCAGGTAGTTTTTTTTGGGGGCTTACCGCCCCTCTTATCGATGGTATTACTCGTACTCAGTTACGTTTTTCACATCAATTTTTAAATGCTTGTTGCTCTTGGTATTCTTACTAAACTGCACTTGCTCTAGGGTGCCAAATGCACGCAGCAATGCCGCAACAGAACGATAAAAGTCCGCACTCTTTGCGCCTTCTATTTGCTGTGCGAACGCGTCATACCAAGTCGCAATATGTTTGTTAAAAAAGGCTTGCTGAAGAGCAAGATCTTCTTCAGTCAACATTGCCATGACTTCGCACAATGCTGAAATATGATCTTCTGGCTCTTTGATTTGATCTTCACGCTCAAAACCAAGCAACTCAAGATCGTGGCGGATATCAGCTAATGGTTTCTCCATTAATGATCCCGTCATATGCCAAGAACCGAATAGAACCGCTTCACCACGGCCAATGCCAATAAATAGATTTTGGTATTCTTCGTCTAATGCATCACGATCGGCATTTTGTGCCGCTTCTTGGAGTGCCAACCACGCTTTTTGCATCGCACTTTCACTTTGCTCAACGTCTAAGGCGGCAAGAAACTCAATCAATTCTTCGCTTGGTGCTTGACGAAATAACGTAGCGAGCAAAAGATAAATATCGCTGCGTAGTGATTGTTGTTCGTTAGTGTTTTCCACGCACAGCTCCTAGTATTTCAATTGGTTAGTTGGATCTTTCGCCATGCTTTCAAACATGTCGATCACACGACAGTCTTCACACATAGCAATACGACCAATGGCCGCTTCGTTATCAAAATGTGAGTGACCGCGTAACTTTGATTGCAACATATCAATCATAGACTGAGGTGCAAACGGTTTGTGACAACGTGTACATTCCGCCGCTTTCTCTTGATGAATAATAGTCGCTTTTTGACGAGACTCTTTATCCCAGTTAAAGCGAGGGGTTAAAGTCAGAACGTTTTCAGGACATGCTTTTTCGCATAAACCACATTGAATACAATCTTGCTCAACAAACTTAAGTGATGGTGATTGACCATCGGTATGCAATGCACGTGTTGGACAAACGGCCACGCAACTCATACAAAGCGTACAATCTTTACTTTCACATTCCACGCTACCGTATGGCGCGTTTGCTGAAAGCTCTACAACGTTCTCTACTGGAATACGAGAAATCGCTAAAGCATCAAGCGCTGTGAATAGACGTTGACGTTTATTACCTTCCAAATCCCCTAATGCAAGATCAAATGAATCTGTACATAGTGTTGGAGGTCCTTCACGAAGTGATTCTAGATATAGGATATCAATACACTCTTTCTGAATACCAAGTTGACTCAGTAGCTCTTGAGCCATTGAGACTTCATTATTCAAAATACGAATGATGGTTGGCGGCATAAAACGACTCGCCGCAAACAGTACTTGGGTTGCACCATTAACAAGCGCCGCAAACCAAGTATCAATACCAATAGATGGCAACTCTTCAACCACGATTGGGATAACGTTATCTGGTAGCGCTCTAAGCGCCATTACGTTGTAACTTTCATGGCGAGAACTACAAATCAGAACGATAGGATCTTGACCGCCCGCTTTTTCATAATTCGCTAAGGTGCGCTCAATGAATTTTTGCGTGTCATCAGGATTGGGTAGCGCGTAATGAATTGCTTCTGTTGGACAAGCTGTCGCACAAGTCCCCACTCCTTGACAAAGGTATGGGTTAATCTCGATATGGTGACCGCTTTTATCATCGCCTTGACTGGTTAGAGCGCCAGCTGGACAAGCATCAACACAACGCTCACAACCTTTTACACCACGAGAGCTGTGTGCACATAGGTCAGTATCGAGACGGAAAAATTTTGGTTTATCGAAGGTGCCCATTAAGGTTGGGATCTCTTCAAGCGCATCAGCCAGTTTTGGATAGCCGCGACCAACTGGGTAATAGCCAGGAACAGGCACTTCTTCGTTCATACAACTATTTAGACAAAGGTCCAAAACCACATCAAAACAATCGTGACCAATAGCGACTTCCGCCAAGTTACTGCGAAGTAAGTTGTTCTCGATAGTCACCTCAAAGGTGCCTAGAAAACCCGTTACTTCAACTGAATTAGCATAATAAAGTTGGCTATGCGTTCCCTTTTCACCATCAGTAGAAAGAAGCGTCAGGCTTTTCATTTGCGACAACTGTTGCGCCGCACTTTCAATGATGGTCGTAGGACCAACGATAAGCGTATTACCACCACTTTCATAACTGACCGTTGGTGGGATCAGGTTGGTTAACTCGACGGTGTTATCAAACGCATAAAGTCTCGCCTTACCGTTTGCAGTTGTTGCTTGTTCTAATAGTTGTTTTAGCATCGCTCAGTTCCAGGGTTTAAGCAGATGAATTTAACTTCGTTTATCACGACGAAATTTTTCTATCTACTTAATAGCAAATGCCGTACCAACTTTTATTTTAATCAATATCAATAACTTAAAGATGAAAATGAGACATAAGCATACAAAAAAAGCCCAGTGAGACAATTTGTCCCACTGGGCTTTTTGTTCTGTTAGTCAAAATGTACCTATTTTCAGTGTGGTATATTTTGTCTCACAGATAGAGGCCGTTTGTTTCGTCTCGCTTTTCATCTAGCGCAATGCTAACAGAATCCGATTATCTAATTGCCCTTATCTTCGGTTTCATTCTGAGCGCTCCAAGCGTGAGAGTGACTATCCCCATCTATAGAAGTATCCGTTTTAAAAGTATCCGCACTATTCGCAGTTACGAGAGGATCTACCTCTTCTTTGTCTACGCCCTCATCCAGCGACTGTTCATGCTCGTCATTATCTTCTGTCGCAGAGTCTTCTTTCTCTGTCGATTGAATAACGTCTGCTTCTTCTGTGACTTCAGAATCTATTAACGCCGCTTCTTCCTCTTCCGGCTTCTCTTTTACCCAATCACGTAATGTCTCTGCAACACCTTGTGACAAGGCTTTTAGGTTACTGTAATCCTCATCATAGTCATCTAAACCATCACGAATATTAAACTCTTCAGACATAAACAACTTACGCATCGCAGCTTTCTTGGCGCTCTCTTCTACTTGAGAAACCAGCAAATTGGCCAGCGACATTTTCTCAGGATCTTGTTCCTCTGCTGAAGCGACCTCTTGCTCTGCTTCGCTATTAGGCAAATTGTGTTCGGTTTTCACCGCTGACTGATCGGCTTCTGACGCCAATGCTTCTGGTGCATCACCAACATCAACTGAAGAATCGTCTGCGGCAGGTTCAACCTCTACGGCTGACGCTTCAATTCGTTCTTGTTCGCTTGGTTCATCGGTCTCTTTGTTGAGTTTACGTTGAGACCAACGGCTAAAAAAGTTAGTTGCCATTTGAACGTCCTGCACCTTTGCGTTTCTTACGTCGTGTTTCTAGTAGTTCACCATGTCGACCAATAAAGGCCTCCATCCACGCTTGGATAGGTAAAGGCATGTCATTCGACAACACCAAATAGTCACCATCCATAAATTGCGCTGCGACGCTCTGAGAAGCGGTTAACGTAACAACGTTCACTTCGTCATTGCCGTTGAAGTTATCAAGTATTAAGAACAGTTTCGGCTGCTGTGAACTAAGGTTGAAACGGTAATCGGTACGCTCATCGCGATGCAGTTGCAATAGCGTCAGGCGATCACTTTGTTGTTCAGGTTTAATATTAAACCCCACCAATTCTTGCTGTGTGGTGGTCCACATACCGGTTTTGATTTCACGAGCAACCAAATCGCATTCGACTGGCCAAATATCGTCAGTTTTCTCAAGCGTTAAAATGGACATAGTTCACCTTTGTTTATCGTTATACTGCCAACTCATGCGTTGCTTAAGCAATATTTGTTCCCGTTACCTCAAGATGAAACAACTAAATACCCTCTCGCTTTGATATTACGCCGTTTTGGGCATCTTAGCGTAATGAAAATCCGCACAATTAGCATTAGAATAAATTCTAGCTGATGACGGCTTAACCTGACAATCTCACACAAATTACCCTCATCGCATTCATTTAATCATAAATGGGGTACAGTAATTGCTTAAATGAAAGCATAAGTACGTCAAATTTACGCTTGTAATGACTTTTATCCACCTTGTCTGACATCAGTATTCAGGCCAGTGATTAGCAATAGGAACTACCGTGGTTAAACCAAATATAATTAAAACCAGTGAAAATCCACTACAAACCATTGAAGTAGAAGTGTATGACGAATACGGTGAAAAACTGACTAAGCAGATTGCCTGCGAGCGCCCTCTTACTGTAATGCTTAATTGGCGTGAAGTAGTTACCTTGATGACTCTTGGTTCGCGCCCAGAGTCTCTTGTGCTTGGTTACTTAAAGAATCAAAGTTTCCTGTCTGATCCTGCCGCTTTAGAGTCAGTGATCATTGATTGGGAAACCAATTCAGCCGCCGTGATCACCAAAGAAAATACCGAACATATTGAAAGCGCACTCAAGAAAAAAACGGTTACCTCAGGTTGTGGCCAGGGCACCATGTACGGCAACGTGATGAAGCAGCTTGAAAATTACCAAGTACCTCAAACGCCAATCAAACAGTCGGAGATCTATACTGCGCTAGAAGCCTTAACGCATTATAACGACACCTACAAAAAAGCCGGTGCAGTGCACGGTTGTGCGATTTGCCATGGTGATCAAGTCTTGTCGTTTGTTGAAGATGTAGGCCGCCATAACGCCGTTGATACCCTAGCAGGTGAAATGTGGATTAATGAAGACAATGGCGATGGTAAGATTTTCTATACCACCGGCCGTTTAACTTCTGAAATGGTGATCAAAGTGGCACAGATGGGAATTCCTGTGTTGTTGTCGCGTTCTGGTGTGACACAAATGGGACTCGATTTAGCACAAAAATTTGGTATCACGACCATTGCTCGTGCTAAAGGTTTGCGTTTCCAAGTGTTTACCGGAGCAGACAAAATTACCTTCGATGTCAAAGGTCAAAGCGACGAATAAGCTCCCTATTTTGATCCTCTTCTAATAAAAGCCCCAGTAAAATCGGGGCTTTTTGATTTCTGTTACGAGTTGCAAAACCTTTCTGCACTGCTATTAGTTTAATATCCGCTTACCACAAATTTCACTAACACAGTGAGCCATAAAATAAAGCGGTCCTTAAACGTCATCAGCTAGGGAGGTGTCTATGTCTCAGTCACCAAGTATTTTGCGCGCTCTAAATGGAATTAGCATTCGTGCTAAATTAATCTTACTTAATGCTGTACTCATTATTGGAGTCATCTGTTACGGTTTTTTTGAACAGTACAGTCTCAACAACCTACATGAATTAGAACTTGCCTCGGTTGAAAACACTGCAGCTGAAGTGGATCTTCTCACTTTACGCCGCCACGAAAAAGATTTTCTCGCTCGTCACGAACTTAAATATCACACTCGCTTTAATGAGACATTTACTCGCCTAATGACACGTTTGAATGACCTAGAATCCCGCATCCAACAGCATGGCCTTCAACTCAACGACCGCATGACGGTTATTCGCGATACGCTTACCGGTTATCAAAGCAAATTTACTCAGTTGGTCAATCAAATTGAAGCTATCGATTCACAAAGTAATCCCAACTCGCTGATTGCTAAGTTGCAAACCGCCCGTGAGGCGCTCAAAAAGAGCGTTGTTTCACTCGATAACCTACAAGCTAAGGTTGCCCTATCATCAGTACTTGAGAATGACTTTAAGTATTTAGGAAAACCCAGTGAACAAGCCGAGTTAGATTTGTCGCAAGATCTGCAACGTTTCCATCAAACTTATGCTCGTCATCCTTCTTTGAGCATTGCTTTTGATGACTATCAACAAGCATTGGTTAACTTGTTCAATAGTTACAATACGCTTGGCCTTACACCGAGTGAAGGCTTGAGAGGTGAACTACGCAGTAACGTTCATCAAACAGAAGCAGAGATTCTCGCGTTACAAACTGAAATTGAAATTGCGATTAATGAGGCGTCTGATAAAACCAAAATGCAATTACACCTTTTTGGTGCAGGTCTCGCCTTTGTCATTTCCGCTCTGCTAATGATGATTGGGCGCAGTGTGCTGAATCGGATACGAGACATTAATTTCATGATGCGTGATATCGCGAGTGGCAATGGTGACTTAACAGCGAGAATGAATGCCGAAGGCAACGATGAACTCGCGCAGTTAGCTAACTCGTTTGACAGCTTTATTTCCAAGTTACATGGGTTAATCAAAGATGTGGCGAACGTAAAGAATGTTCTTAACCAAAGTTCTGTTGAAAGTGAGCAAGCAGCGTCGAATAGCATTAATAATGCCGAACAACAGAAGGCTGAGTCTGAATCTGTCGCAACCGCGGTCAATGAATTAGTACAAACCAGCAATGAAATCACCAGTAATATTGAACATGCAGCCAGCAATGCCTCACGGATGAAAGAAGAGTCACATCGAGCACTCGAAATCACCCACACTGCAAGTGGCAGTATGCAAAATCTCGCCAACGACATAGCCAACTCTCAAAGCTTGATTGAGCAGTTAGAAGAGCAAAGTCGTGAAATCAATTCGGTGATCTCAACCATTCAAGGCATAGCAGAACAAACCAATTTATTAGCGTTAAATGCAGCTATCGAAGCGGCGCGAGCTGGTGAGTATGGCCGAGGATTTGCGGTTGTCGCTGATGAAGTGCGTGATCTTTCAATGAAGACTGATAACTCAACTCGCCAAATTGAATCGACCATCAGTAACCTGACTGATCGTATCCATAGCACAGTGCGCATCATGTCGGACAGCCAACTGCAAGCTGAGTCGACCAAGCAAGACACTTTATTGGTCGTCGACGCAATTGATAGCGTTAATCAGCAAATTGAAGATTTGTTTAATATGAATGCGCAAATCGCGACCGCCTCTGAAGAGCAATCGATGGTGTCAGCTGAAATTGATCGTAACATCACTCAAATTGCCAACCTTGCTAACGATACACACCGCGAAGTACAAGGGTCAGTGACATGCAGTAAGCAGGTCAGTGAAGTGAGCTTAAAACTGGATGCGATTGTGGCGCAATTTCGCTATTAAATGGGCACTGGTGATTTGACGTCTTAATTTAGATTAATCGCTTAGCTTATCTGCTAGGGAAAATTGGGAAATATTCATAAATTCACATAACTACGCAGCAAGTAAGCAAAAACCCCGGGTTAGTAATCCTAACTCGGGGTTTTTTATGCATTATTTCGTTTAGCCTTGCAGAACGACAAGACTAATAAAATGTCATTTACGCATCGATACCACGGTGTTTTTGGTATTCTGCATAAGTACCACGGAAATCGTGGATCTTACCATCACGGATCTCAAGGATACGAGTTGCTAGTGAGTCTACGAAGATACGGTCGTGCGATACGAAGAACAAAGTGCCTTTGTATTCTTCAAGAGCCGTGTTTAGCGCTTCAATCGATTCCATATCCATGTGGTTGGTTGGTTCATCCATTAATAGCATGTTTGGTTTGTGCATCATTAGCTTGCCAAGCAGCATACGACCTTGCTCACCACCAGACAGTACTTTTACTGACTTCTTGATATCGTCTTGACCAAACAACATACGACCTAGGAAACCACGAACGACTTGTTCGTCGTCGCCTTCTTGGCGCCATTGGCCCATCCAATCCGTTAGGTTTAGATCTTCTGCAAAGTCATGAGCATGATCCTGCGCGTAGTAACCAATGTTGGCATTTTCAGACCATTTGAACTCACCGCTGCGTGGCTCTAGTACGCCTGCTAGTGTGTTCAATAGTGTTGTTTTACCCACACCGTTTTCACCGATGATCGCAACACGCTCACCCACTTCGAAAATTGCATCAAAGTTGCTGAACAGATCCTCATCAAAGCCTTGTGTCAAACCTTCCACGTTTAGTGCGTTACGGAATAGTTCTTTAGACTGTTCAAAACGAATGAATGGGTTTTGACGGCTTGATGCTTTAACTTCATCAAGTTGAATCTTATCAATTTGTTTTGCACGTGATGTTGCTTGTTTTGCTTTCGATGCGTTTGCAGAGAAACGTGCAACGAACGTTTGCAGTTCAGCAATTTGTGCTTTTTTCTTCGCGTTGTCAGACAGTAGACGTGTACGAGCTTGCGTTGCCGCAGTCATGTACTCATCGTAGTTACCTGGGTAAACGCGCAGTTCGCCGTAATCCAAGTCAGCCATGTGAGTACATACTGAGTTTAGGAAGTGACGGTCATGCGAGATGATGATCATGGTGCAGTTACGTTGATTTAGTGTATCTTCCAACCAACCGATTGTGTCCATGTCCAAGTTGTTCGTTGGTTCGTCTAGTAGCATGATGTGCGGGTCAGCAAATAGAACCTGAGCCAATAGTACACGCAGTTTCCAACCAGGAGCGACTTCGCTCATTAGGCCGAAATGTTGCTCTAGAGGAATACCTACTGCAAGAAGAAGTTCGCCCGCTTTAGACTCAGCCATGTAGCCGTCCATTTCAGCGAATTCAACTTCAAGATCGGCCACTTTCATACCATCTTCTTCACTCATTTCTGGTAAAGAGTAGATACGATCACGCTCTTGTTTTACTGCCCAAAGCTCTTTGTAGCCCATGATCACAGTATCGATTACTGTGAATTCTTCGTAAGCAAACTGATCCTGGTTTAGCTTTGCTACACGCTCGTTTGGATCGTAGCTTACGTTACCTGCGCTTTGCTCTAACTCGCCGCTCAGGATTTTCATAAAGGTCGATTTACCACAGCCGTTCGCGCCGATAAGACCGTAACGGTTCCCCTCGCCAAACTTAACCGAGATGTTTTCAAAAAGTGGCTTAGCGCCAAACTGCATGGTGATATTGTTTGTTGAAATCATAAGGTTTCACCCAAAATAAATTTTGTGCGAAGTCTATCACATCTCTATCCCTAGTTACGAAAATTTCAATCAGAGAATTTTGTCACATATTCGATTTCATTAATCTGCTAATGTGCAGATTTATACATTGAGGCTATTTTATAGTGAACAATACGAACCTAGACAGCGTTGAAGATGTCGCAACAAATCAACCTGTAGCATATGAGAACTCTGAAAGAAAGTTAGCTTCGCCAGTTAACGAAAAGCTGCAAAATAAGCTTTTAGGTCCACTATGCGATGAAATAGGAACAGATTTTTTGACGCTATATCAGCTAGCAAAAGCAAAGCTGTTAATGAAGGCTGCAAACAAATCGCCCAGCTATGAAAATGACCATAAAAAAGCAAACCCACGTGTAGCCGTTGATGTCATAATGAATGGATCTCTTACTTCATCTGAAATATGTGCTGAATATTTTGGAGGTGCTTTAGCTAGCAGTCGAACCAACGATGGTGAAAATGATGATGCATTACATTATGTTTCAATCATAAAAACGCTATCATCTAGACAGTTGAAATTACACTACATTATCTACAACGCGTTTAACAAGCACTTAGTAAGGAACAACAAAGATTTCAACATCCATGTTTCTGGTGAAATGAAAAATAACAATATCATCTTTCTATATACCGAACTATTTACAACTTTAGGATTTGATTTCAATGAAAGCTTAAATATTCTTTATAAAGAAGGATTAATCCAATCTTGGGAAAGCAGGATCGAAATAGATACTAACCTCAATCATGTAAAGGTTATACCTACTTTAACTGGACTTGCTCTTTATTGTGTCGCTCACAATAAACTCAACAATATTGAATCATTCAAGAAAATAGAATTTGGGGATTTTGAGGAAATTACACTTCCATCGTATAGTACGGACTCAATGACGAATCACAAATGTAAGTTCGTAGCATCAGAATAAAATGCTACGATATCGACAAGGTGTAAATTAATCCACTGTCGAATACTGTGATATTCGCTGTGGAGATCAAAACCTGTATCCTAATTCGTCAAAAAACCGCGCAACGTTACTTATAAAGTCCTCTAACTGCAAGTGTTGATTTCAGTTTCGCCTCATTTAAGAGTCGACCCGCTCTTCGAACCATGCTTTAAAGAACTCAATAAACTTATGTACCTTTACTGGGGTATGTTCTCGCTCGGGATAAACAAGACTCACTGTAAGTGCACCATCATCATATTGTGGCAGCAAAACCTCGATTTGTGGATTATTAGCAAAGATATAACACGGTAAAAAGGCAATCCCCTGATGATTATCGACCAAGTGATGCACAAGGTGGGCAGAATTAACACGGATACGATGACGAATAGTGACCTTTTCTAGCTGTTTATTTTTACAAAAAGTAAAAGTGCCATTATTCGCATATCGATGAACGATAATTTTTAGTTGTGTCAAATCCTGAGCGCTATTTGGTCTGCCATGCTGTTCGACATAACGCTTAGAAGCGACCAATTTAAAGGGCATCTTACCTATGTAACGATATATAAGATTAGAATCGGGTTGAGCGGAACTGGCGCGAACACAAAGATCATAACCTTCTTCTATCAAATCAATAAAACGATCATCAACTAATATATCCAAGTCTATATTGGGGTATTTATCCAAAAACTGAGCCATCATTTCTGCGGTCGCTTTTTCTCCTAATACACTCGGGATACTTACTCTCAACTTTCCCGCTGCGCTGCTGGTTTGCTCAAGTAGTTCGCTTTCAGCCGATTCGACTTGATTTAGTATAATTAGGCAGCGCGATAAGTATCGTTCTCCCGCCAATGTCAGCGCGGTAGTGCGCGTGGTTCGTTGTAATAACCGAGTTTCCAGTTGGCTTTCAAGATCAGCGATATGTTTACTGACATAGGAAGGCGAGGTATTAATCTCGTTAGCCACTTTGGTAAAGCTACCCGCCTGTGCCACTCTAACAAACAACTGCATCGAGGTAAGTTTATCCATTTACTTCCCTATTCCCTTTATCACTTTCTGAGAGTCTTGAGCGCCTTATCTCCACCAGCATCCAGCCAGTATTTCCATTTTAGAAAAAGACATTCCTCATAGTGACCATTTATTGCCAATTTGGAAAACGTTAGCCTTTTTATGTCAGCACATAATAAGGAAATAACATGAAAGCTCTGCAACTAAAGGAATTTGGCACAACACAGATCACAACCGTTAAGCAGCCGACGCTTAAACCCGATGAAGTTCTTATTAAAGTACATGCGTCTTCTATTAACCCTGTTGATTGGAAAATAGCGAGCGGCATGTTGGCCCAACTGGTTCAGCAACCATTGCCAATGACACTAGGTTGGGATTTAGCTGGCGAGGTCGTTGAAACCGGCAACGGTTCACGTGATTTTTTACCCGGCGATCGTGTGTTCGCGATGAAAGAGATCGGTAAAGATGGCTGCTTGGCGGAATATTGCGTAGTCAATCGCCACCACTTAGCCATGATTCCTCAGCAAGTTCGCACCGAACACGCCGCAGTGCTTCCTATGGCCTTATTGACCTCTTGGCAAGCTCTGATAGGTGCCGGCAACTTACATCGCAACCAACGCCTCTTTATTCAAGCCGGTGCTGGTGGTGTGGGACATATGGCAATTCAACTCGCTAAAGTGATGCAAGCACACGTCATTGTTGCGACGTCTAGCCGCAACGTCGATTTCGCCTATGAAGTTGGTGCTGATGAAGTGCTTGATTACCAAACCCAAGACGTTTACCAATGGCTTGAAGAAAATCCAGTCGATATTGTGCTAGAAAGCCTTCACGGCGAAGAGCAAGTTAAATGCATCGCAGCATTAAAGCCAAGAGGCCGATTAATCAGCATCAGCGGCTTGCAGCCAGAAACCGTTGCCGCGGCCGAGAAAGCCAACGTCAAAGCTGAATTCGTCTTTGTGCAGCCTAACGGTACCCAACTACATCAAGCTGCAGAGTTACTTGAAACAGCACAAATTATGCCTCACATTTCGCAAACTATTCCATTTGAAGAGATTGAGCACGGTTATGCCATCAACCAACAAGGTCGGACTCGTGGCAAAATATTAGTGACCTTTCCGTCATTTCGCTGACAATAAAATACGAACGAATTAACATACCACCAGCAGTAATGTTCCTTCCATGCTCTTACCGCTCGGTGTTGTTTGTTGGCTAGTTTGCTGTGCACCATTGCCATTTAGTGGCCGGTAGTGGTGCTTTTTCTGACACTCCTCTGACATTTTACCCATGTCACGCAATACACTTCTGACCCCTTCTTTGTCTAGCGGAAATACCTATTCCGTTAAAACAACTACAATAATTCCTAGATAATTAATTTAAGAGATAACTATGCGTTTTAATTTACGCTGTTTGTTGTTCATCAGTCTGGTAATGGCTTGGCCAGCGCTGGCGAACAATGACTATGGCTTTCAATCTCAACCTCAACGTTCGCCAGTGGCGGATGAGATTGCTCAACAAATTTCAGCCCTGCCAGAACCTTTGTTTATGTCAGGCAAAGACAAACGCCAAGTGAATATCTTGCTGGCGAAAGTACTCCGTGTTCAACGCGAGCAAATTGCAACTTTTGACAAGCAATTGGTGGCTCACCGTAAAGACAGTTCTCCACAAACATGGTCTGATATTCAGAACAGTTACTTTACGTTGACTAGCTTAAACCAAAGTAAAGAAGCGTTGTTGGCGCTGACGAACCCTGCTAATCGAGATCGACTTACTGGTTTTGGCCCATATGGTGTGACGCAATTTAAACAAGAATGGCAACTGACAAAGCTCAATGCGGAATACATCGTTTATTTCCAAATTCGCAGTTTTAAAGCACTGATTAAAGACATCTTCATCTCGCCAATTCCTGTCATTTGGGCAGCATTCAAGGTCTTGTTTATCTACTTTGGTTTAGTATGGTGGTTGGCAAACAGCAAACGATTGATCGATCTCTTTCGCGTTAGCCAATTGGAGAACAATAATAAGCCGCCATTTTGGGTTCGGATTGTTTGGTACATTAGCCGCGCACATCGTGCGATCGCGTGGTTAATTGCGATTACGCTATCTTTACGCGTACTTTCACAGATCCCTAGCCTACAGCATTTGATCTTCCTTGAGATATTCACTTGGTGGGTGCTCGGTGGTTCTATCGCCATCAGTTTTATTTTGGAGTTTGCCTACCGCAACAGCCGCACCTCATCACGCGCGGTGATCGCTTTACGCCTGTCAACTATTCGTCGTTACGTGTGGAGCATCATCATTGCTGGTGTGATCATGCAGATTTCCATTCGCACCTTAGGTAAAGGCACCATTTATAGCTGGATCTACAGTGCGCTGTTTTTCTGGTTTGTATTAGTTACTATCTCAATTTTACGCTTATGGCGTGAAAAGGTATTTGAGTCACTCAACGACTATTCTGATCGCCCGGTTTGGGTGACTTGGGCGATCAATCGTCAACATACCGTGGTGGTCAATATTGCCGCAACGGCAATTGGTGTTGTTTGGCTGACAATTGAAAGTGCCAAACATCGTTTAATGTCATTGCTTTCACGCTCTACATTATTTAGTCAGGCTTTGGCTTACCTATTCCGTATCGAAGTAGCAAAACAGTCTGACATTGACAAATGTCAGCATCATCTTGTGCGTATTAAAGGTGAACAGGTATTCGAATACGTACTGCCAGGTAGTATGGACAGCACACTCATCGATTATGCGACTGACGAAGTGAAACAGCTTTCCCGCTACTTGATGTCGGATAATCCGGCGATCTGTGTTGTTTCTGGAGAGCGCGGCATTGGTTCGACAACGCTGCTTAACAGCATGCTAAATAAAGTATCTAACGCAGAACCGATTTATTTAAGCTGCCCATATTCCGGTTATAGCGGCCTTCTAGCCCAGTTAGCGCTCAGTCTTGGCCTGGATGAAGAATCGAGTGAGATCCAGATCCTCGCTTATCTGCGTAAAAGTGAGACCACTTATCTCATCGCAATAGATAACGCCCATCGCCTTGTCAAACCAATGGTTGGCGGCTTGAGCGATTTGATCCGCGTGACGAACTTATTGCGTCGTTCAAAGAAGAATCACCGTGTGGTGCTATCGATTGTGAAATCAAGCTGGCGCTTTGTCGACCGTGCTCGTGGTGAACGATTATTGTTTGATTTGGTCTGCTTCCTTCCTCGCTGGAACGAAAAACAGATTGGTCAACTGCTTGACAGCCGCATCAACAAGGATCTTGAAAAGCCATTATCGTTTGAAGGGCTCGTCGTACCAAAGCAATGGGACCAAGACGAAATGAGTGAAGAAGAGCGTGCGAAACAAGGTTTCTACCGTATTCTTTGGCACTATTCAGATGGCAACCCAACGGTGGCATTGCGCTTCTTCCGTTTATCTATCAATCGTAACAAAGAAACCGATCAAGCGGTCGTGCGTCTATTCCACGCGCCTGAATCACAAGAACTGGAGAACATGCCAAAGCCGATGCTCGCGGTTCTGCGCTCTATAGTGCAACTTGAAATCGCCTCGCCAGAAATCTTATCCGATTGTACTCAGCTGAGTATTGCCGAAATCACAGGTATTTTGCGCTACTTCCAAAGCCGTGGTTACATTGAGTGGAGTGAAGATCAAGCGCGAGTCTCTGATCACTGGTTCCGTCACATTACGAACGTTCTCGACCGTCAACATCTTTTGGTGAAGTAGTATGAAAAGATTAATAATCCTACTGTTTATTGGCTTTGCTGCCTTACCGTGTTTTGCAACGGAAGAAATCGCTAATGTAGAAAACATATCTAAGATCGCCAGCCTAGTACGTTGGAGTGGTGTGTTCTTCTCGTTGTTCGTGATTGCTGGTGCATGGCTATTGCTCAAATTCATGAGTTCAATGGTTGAAAGCTTCGGTAGTCAATTTGTTCAATACCGTATGTTGCTGCAAAAACTGCAATCCTTTACTCAGTTCTTTATCTACATGAGTACGGGTATTGTGGTGTTTATGATGAGCTTCCGCATCAACGACCAAATACTCGCATTGATTGGTGGTACGTTAGCCGTTTCGGTTGGTTTTGCATTAAAAGACTTGGCCGCTTCATTCATCGCCGGTATCACGGTAATGGTTGATCGCCCATTCCAAGTTGGTGACCGTGTCACCTTTGAAGGCAATTACGGTGATATCATTACCATTGGTCTACGTTCAGTACGTATGCGCACATTAACCGATGACATCATCACCATTCCGAACAACAAATTCTTAAATGAAGTGGTGGTCAGCGGTAACTACGGCGCACTCGATATGCAGGTAGTGATCCCTTTCTACGTTGGAATGAATGAAGACATTACCCTCGCCCGTGATTTGATCCAAGAGGCTGCGTCGTCAAGTCGTTATATTCACCTACCTAAACCGGTGACCGTATTAGTGAAGCAAACCATCACTGATAACTACTTAGCAATTCAGTTAACTTGTAAAGCATACGTCGTGGATACCGCATACGAGAAATTGTTTGAAACCGACATTACTCTGCGCGTGATGAAAGAGTTTAGAAAACACAACATCAATCCGCCGAAGATTGCAGTTAACGCCAGTTAATCTCGTTTTATTGGAATAAAAAAAAGCGCCTGATTTGGCGCTTTTTTCTTATCATGATTTTATCTTACTGAACATTACAATCTTAGTGATTATGTTCACCGTCTGCGTGATCGCACTGGGTTGGCTCGTAACGAGTTGCCAATACACGTTGAGAGAGGTTTTTCGCAGGCATCGCAAATGCTTTGGTTTTTGCTAACGCCGCAACTTGCTCATCACCACCTTGAACGGTATAAACAGGTTCTTGTGTTGGCGCAGCAATGGTCAGGGTATCAAGTACTTCACCATCACAAACAACACTCGCTGCCTTCGGATTATCAGAACGTGCTACGTTGACATGGAACTTATTCATATTGTCCGCATTACGGCGATTGTTCTTCAGTGCATACTTATCGACGTCGCCGTTAGCCATTTCGACCTCTAGTGCACAGTTCGCAGTAAGGCTTGTGCTGTCAGCTGCGTAAACATAACCATATGAACCATGAAGAGCTGGGAAGATAAAGCTTTCTAGTTGCTTCGACGGATCGTAGTAACCCACTAATGTCGTCACAGGGACACCATATTGAGTTGGTTTGATCGCTTGATATTGTTCAAAGCTTGCATCTTTCACCCATGTTTGACCATCAGAGACAAACACCAAACGACTGCCGTAAGGAACAACCATCGACTCACCGTTAATGGTCAAGTTCGAGTGATAACCCGCATCTGAGTTAAAAGTAAAGATCTTACCTTTGTTGCTCTCATTGGCTTCAGGTACAGACATATCACGCGCCCAGTGACCATTCCAAGTTGACAACTCAACTTTATCAAAGTGACCGAATAGAGCTGCAATACGCTCAGCGTTTGCTTCCCATGGCGCAACACTGGTGATTTCTAGAGTATCAACACGGTGTGTGTATTCCTCCATGCTCTCAGTCTCTTCATTCCACTTTTTAAAGCCCGTCGAAGACGTTTGATCAAACACGGCTTTGCTCTCTAAGTTCTTTTGAATAAAGAACATCGAGTAAGGCGTGTATAGGGTAAAGCGTTGCTGGTTATACATCGCCCAACCGCCCGCCATCGAGTCACTACCAAAACGGAACATATCATTAAATGCAGGAACACATTGTCCATCTAGACAACTTTCGCCACCGTTGTTTTGCGGTGCAAAGTTTGGAATAAACACATCACGAGATGAATCCCAACCCCAAGTTGAGTTACTCATATTAGCTGGTTTATGAATTGAACCCTCAAAACCACCAGGATAATGACCTAAACCGTAGTTATGCCCAACTTCATGGCTGAACTCATTGCCAATTGAGCTGTCAAGCGTGACCATACCGCCACCACCAGAACCGCCATGTGTCACCACTCCGTTACTGTAGACACCACGAGTGTTATGTGCGGTTAGCTGAGCGGCAAAATAAGGATGTTCGCCCTCGCCTACACCAGCGGTAGAATTGATGCCGTAGTTCGCATTGTTAATACCAATTGAGAATAGCTCTTTACCAATGCGCTGACGCATGGTGCCGCCATGCCAACCACCTTCGCTTGGATCATGGTCAGTCAGTAACGTACCGTCTGGTAGCATCACTTCAAGCAGATGAACCGGTTCATACTCACTCACCACCATTTTGCTCAACGGCGCGGTCTCAAAGTATTCACGCTGTGCTTGTTTGTCTTGTTGGAAGTCAAAACGTTCACGAGGCTCAACCAGCATACCCACATCGATGGTATGCAGAAGTAGCTCGGTTGGTGCGCCAACTTTAATGCCCGTTAAACTGCCAGATTTACCATTATTCGCGAAGGTTAGATTCAGGCCTGCCGCTAGCCACTCTTTTGGCAGCTCTGCTGACCAATAACCATCGGCATAGCCAATTTCGTTGAAGATCAGATCATCTTCGAGTACCCATGCACCATTAACATTTTTAAATACCGTCGTCGTGCCATTGACAATCGTGCGTGTGCGGTCTTGGTAGTAACTTACATTTGAGTTATAGCCAGCGCTTGATTGGAAGATAAATGTTTTACCATTCAGTTCTGGGTTATTTTGTTCCAGTGCAATATCGCGGATCCAGTGACCATTCCACGTATTGAGTTTAACTACATCATGCTCAGCTAAAGCAGCAGAAATAGCCGCACTTGAAACCTCACGAACCGCGAAGATCGCCGCTTCATCATAACTGAAATCAATATCGGTTGTGCTCATCTCTGGCATAGCAAGCACGTTGCGAGCAAGCAATTCTGGAGCACGCATATCCAATGAACCTAAAACTTCACCCTGACGGTTTTTAGCGGTAACCGTGACTTGAGAACGAGGCTCGAAAGCAACTTCTGGTTTGAACATCACTTTAGTATTACGTTCAGCAACCAAATGCATGCGTTTTTCATCACTTGCTGGTTTTGCAGGAACAATATGCGCTTGTGCGAATAAAACTGCACCGTTCAATTCACCGGTAAGCATGTTTTCAAGCTGATTATTATTGAAGAAGATTGACGGTTTTTGAACAACCGGAGTACATTCAGAATTGTCAAGAATGGCTGTTAAAGGGCGCTCCCAAATGTAATTTCCTTCATCGTCTTTTGAGCCTCGTCCTGCCGCATACAAACCAAAAGTACATTTTTCGGCGTTGGCGTTATCGTAACCTTCAGGGAACAAATCAAAGCCGCCACCATAACCCCAGTATTGCCAATGTTTTGGAATAAAATCAAAAACAGTTTCAAACTCAGATTCAATGTCAAATAGGTCAAACTTCACGTTACCGTCAAAGTTAATACGCAAATTCTTGCCTTTGTATTGCAAGTATTGGTATTCGCCTAGTTGAACCACATTTTCTGGTTGAGTTGCCAGTGCGGCTAACTCTTCCATTTTTGCCATAATTTTAACGCTAGCCTGTTCTAAGGTTAACTCTGCAGCGTTTGCATTTGTTGCCAAAACAGACGCAACCACAAGCCCTAATAGTTTCTTTTTCATATCTAGTCTCTATTTTAATTATTGTTTACTTGTGAAAGTTGAGATTCACAATCAGATACGAAGAGGCCCCTTCGACTTGAATTTTAGAGCGTTTATTCAAAGACAAGCCAATGACAGATTTGTTAACTTAGATCTCTATTCCAAATGATTCGCACTCAATGATTGAATAAGTGATTTATTGCCAAATTAAATATTTTTGTAACAATTCATATAAAATATAAATCAAAGACGCCAAGGATTTAGATGATTATTCTTTATCCATAACGCGAGCAATTTACAGCCAACAAAAAAATGACATAAAAAAAGCACCTAAATTCAGGTGCTTTTCAATCAGTAACGATCTTTAACTGCGAGTGGAAATAAGCAAATGCGTTTCCGCTTTATTTGGTAAACGAATCGTAAATCGACTGCCTTCCCCCCACTCAGAGGTTGCCGTCAATTCGCCACCTGTTTGGCTCAGAATACTCTGTGAGACTGAAAGTCCTAAGCCGGTGCCTTCACGTTTAGTGGTATAAAATGGCGAGAAAATACGCTTGAGATTTTCAGGCTTAATGCCGCAACCTTCATCTTCAATATGAATCAAGGCACCTTTGGCGTTCCCCCCTTCACTCCAATCTTCACTAATAACGGTTAAGCGCCCTTTTCCTTGCATGGCATGAATCGCATTCATCTGCAGGTTAACTAAAATTTGCAACAGTTGATGGCGATTGATCTCAACCGAGGTGTGAGCGTGCAAGTCGGTGACAAATTCAATATCCCGTTTCTTACTGCCCGTTTTGACCAGCGTAATACTCTCTTCGATGATTGGATTCACATGCTGCCAAGTCACTTCATCTTGCACACCGCCTTGGCGACTATATTGCAGCAAGCTACGGGTAATGTTTCGAATACGGTCAATTTGCGCATGGATCGCTTCTAACTCATCTTTGACGCGTTCAGATTCTTCACCTAATTCAAATTGAATTAACTCCACGTTGCCAAGGATCACCGCGCTCGGATTATTAATCTCATGAGCAATACCTGCGGTTAACTCCCCTAACGCAGCCAGCTTTTCATGCACCACTAACTTATCGCGAGTCTGATGCAGCAGCTGAATATGCAATTCCAGTTCGGTGGTCTTCTCTTCCAAACTGGCCGTGCGTTGCTGAATTTTTTCTTCCAACTCAACGGCGGCATTTTTAAGTTCGTTTTTACGCTGACGTAGCAAATCCAACATATTATCGAACTGTTTCGCCAGTTGTGCCAATTCATGCTCATCATCGAGACCGAGTGGCCCAATGCGTGTGTCTTTGCCCAGTTGAATCATCTTCACCACACGGTGAATGTGCTCAATCGGATTGAACAAATCTCGCGAGCCACGATAAACCATCAACCCTGAGACCAGTAATAAGAATACCGTCGTAATGCTAATCTCGGCAATGTTGGTCATATAGGCTTTAAGAAATGGCCAAATCAGATAGCCGGTGTAGAGCATGCCGATAACATTGTCTTCTCGATCAAGAATCGGTTCATAAGCAGTGATATACCAAGCATCATAAACATACGCTCGGTTGACCCACTGTTCGCCATTAATCAACACGGCTTCACGCACAACATCAGAGACTGGAGTGCCGATTGCGCGGCCTAATCCGCCATTGCTATCAAGCGGCACATTGGTACTGACACGAAGATCATCCAAAAACAGTGTCAGCGTACCAATGGGACGTAAGCTATCTTCACGACTGGAGTAAATCAAATCGCGAATTTGATCGACCAACACGGTGCTGTTGTTAAGCAGCAAGCCACCATCAAGAAAACCGACCAATTGACCGCTGTTATCTTCCACCGGAATCACCGTACGGCTCACTAATCCGCGATTCTCAATCTCTTGACTGTCTAAAATCGGCACTTGTGCACGTTTAGCTAAATCGCTATCGAGCGCATTCAGTTCTTGCTCAGACAATAGGTCAAAGAAGGATTCACCTTGCGTCGTATCTAGGTAACGAAATTGATTTCTGAGATCATCAACCCTATGTAAACAAAGAAAATCTAAGCTGTAACGTTTCTTTTGTTCTGCAATCCATTGTTGCAGTTCATCTTCACTTACGTTACGTTCTAACTTAATACGAAAATCGTAAGATTCCGCAAAAGCTTTAACATGATTCGCCTGTTTTTGCTGGATCAGTTCGATACTGTTATTTGCCACGCCCAAACGCTCGGAAACATCAAGCAAGGCACTTTGCCATGTATAATGAATCGACCAATAAATGGTGATACAAATCAACGCCAGTAGGGTGAGAAAGATAGGCGCGGAGGTGAGGATCATCAAGCGGTAGCGAACCATACTTTTAAAACGGTAGCGCCACTTAGCAATCAATCCCGTGCGCGAAGCACCGCCATTATTGGCCATAGCCCATATCCTCTGCTTCCCACTCTTTAAATTTGCGCTCTAAGGTTTTGCGTGCCACGCCTAAATCGCGCGACGCAGCCGACTTGTTGCCATCATGGAAATCCACTAACTGTTGAATGTGTGATTTTTCAACTTCTTTAAGAGACCATGAGTTCGGGTAACCTTTGCCCTGCGCTTTTTGTGGCTCCGCCACTTCGATTAACTCTGAACCAGAAGAGACCGTAACTGAAATACTGGGCTGAACTTGGCTGCCCGCCAGTTCTCGCCAGTAATGCGCGGGTGGCTTAGCCAGAAGAATACAGCGCTCAATCAGGTTTTTTAATTCACGAATATTGCCCGGCCAATCGTAATTTTGCATCGCCTCAATGTCTTCATGTGCCCACTTAGGATCAGCGATACCCAACTCCATAGAGAGCATTTTGGTAAAATGAGGCACCAATTCACACAAATCGGATTTACGCTCACGCAGTGGCGCAACATCAATTTTTAGCACATTGAGGCGATAAAACAGATCTTCACGGAAGCGTCCGCACTTCACTTCTTCTTGCAAGTTACGGTTAGTTGCAGCGACAACGCGTACATCAACACTGACTTCTTTCTCACCACCAACCGGACGAATCGTACGCTGTTCCAACACACGCAGCAGTGCCGATTGCATTGCCAGCGGCATTTCACCAATTTCATCCAAAAACAGCGTGCCGCCACTCGCGACACGGAACAAACCCTCACGGCTTTTCTTTGCGCCGGTAAAGGCTCCCATGGTATGACCGAACAGCTCACTCTCCAATAATTCAGGGGCAATTGCACCACAGTTAATAGGTACAAAAGGCCCTTTACGGCCACTGGCCTCATGAACGCCGCGTGCCACCAGTTCTTTGCCAGTCCCCGACTCGCCTTCGATCAATACTGAAGCGCGTGAGGGAGCAAACTGGCTAATCAACTGCTTGAGCTGACGGGTTTTATCGGAAGTGCCTGCGATCTCAGTGGTGATATGACGTTTGACATCCCGATGCAGCGCATATTGCAAACGCTCATTCAAGCGCTTATCCATACAGCGCTGTACTGATTGCAGCATTTGACTCAGGTTGAAAGGTTTAAGAATGAAGTCGGTCGCCCCCAGTTTGAGTGCTGAGATCGCCGTTTCCAGATCGGCATAACCAGTCATGAAGATCACATCGGCTCTGCGCTCTTCATCATTAAACGCTTCTTCCCACTCAATACCTGAGCGTCCGGGTAAGTTAATGTCTAAAATAATAAGGTCATAGTGATTAGCAATACGTAAGGTTTCTGCTTGCTCGATGCTGCCAGCAGTATCCACTTTCGAAAACCATTTACTGAGCGCTTTTTGTAAAATCGCCTGCATACCAGCCTCGTCATCGACAACCAGAACTGAAAATGCTTGATATTGAGAGAGTTTGTTTGCATCTAAAGAAGTAGACATAGGTTTTCTCGGTTAAAATCACAGTCATTGGGACAGAGTGTACCAAGGTTTTATCACTGGGATCGAGCAATAGTGCGACAAATTGTCCCAAAGCCCCTTTTTGTCCACAAAATCAACCTAATCTGCTTGAAAAACAGGCTGAAATCTTGGCATTTAGTTTGCTTAAGGCATAGCAGCCAATTTTTGGCTATCGCCATTCGTAGGTAGTGAAATTGACGCCTAACGGCAAACAATATGGAAAACATTACAATGAAAGCAACAATCAGTTATACCTTAGCAGCAGCGTCACTTGTTTTATTTAGCCACACCGCAAGCGCAGCGGACGAACAACCACATATTCGTTTAGCAACCACCACCAGTACATACCATTCTGGCTTACTCGATTACATCTTGCCTGAGTTTGAAAAAGACACCGGCTACAAAGTGGATGTGATCGCAGCAGGCACCGGTAAATCCCTTAAAATGGGTGAAAACGGTGATGTTGATTTGGTGATGACTCACGCACCGAAAGCGGAAGCCAGCTTCGTTGATCATGGCTACGGCGTGTTACCGCGTAAATTGATGTACAACGACTTCGTGATTGTGGGCCCTGAAGCCGATCCTGCAAAAGTTGCACAGCAAAAAGATGTCTTCGATGTATTTAAAAACATTGCAAAAACCAACTCTACTTTCGTTTCTCGTGGCGATGACTCTGGTACGCACAAGAAAGAAAAAGGCATCTGGGAACAAACTAAAATTGAACCTAACTTTGGTGGTTACCGTTCGGTAGGTCAAGGCATGGGCCCAACACTAAACATGGCGTCAGAAATGCAAGGCTATACCATGACTGACCGTGGCACTTGGCTGGCTTACCAAAATAAATTGGCTCTTGATATCCTGTTCCAAGGTGACAAAAACCTATTTAACCCTTACCAAGTCATCCTTGTTAACCCTGAGCGCTACCCAACGATCAACTACCAAGGCGCGAAAGTATTCAGCGACTGGCTAGTCAACCCACGTGGCCAAGAGTTAATTAATAACTTTACCATCAATGGTAAGCACCTATTTGTCGCTAACGCGAACGAGAAATAATCATTCATGAGTCTCTGGCAAACTACACTAGACGCGCTGGCACTTTTGGTCGCCTTTGATCCTGACCTGCTAGCCATTGTTGCGGTCTCTTTTCATGTCTCTCTGACTGCGATATCTCTGGTGTTGTTGCCAGCGATTCTGTTCTCGTTCATCCTTGCTTACACGGATTTTCGTGGCAAATGGTTCTTTCTATCGATTATCAATACTCTGCAAGCCGTCCCAACGGTGGTGATTGGCTTGCTGCTTTACATGTTGCTGTCTCGCGCAGGCCCGCTTGGTGATTGGCAAATGCTCTTCACCCAAAAGGCGATGGTGTTCGGCCAAATGCTGATTTGCTTCCCTGTTTTGGTTGCCATGATGCATGGCTCACTTCAATCAAGTGACCGTCGTGCTGTAGAAACGGCAATCACACTGGGTGCCTCACCCTGTCGCGTCGCGGCGACTATGATTTGGGAAACTCGCTTTCCTCTTCTTGCTGCAACAATTACGGCTTTTTCTCGCATCGTGACCGAGGTCGGTTGTTCGATGATGGTTGGTGGTAATATCATGGGCGTAACGCGCAATATTCCAACCGCAATCTCGATGGAGAGCCATAAAGGTGCATTCGCTCAGGGCGTAGCACTGGGAATAGTATTACTCTCGCTGGCACTGCTGCTAAACTTTATGTTAGGTAGCATGCGCGGTCGTGGCTATTTGAGAAACTAAGGGCGCTGTATGACAATAAAAATAACTGCACAACAGCTCTCAATGCGATTTAAGAATCGAGTGCTGTTTCATATTCCTGAATTATCGATTGGTCCAAATGACGCAATTTACTTAAAAGGTGATAACGGCGTAGGTAAAACCACTTTACTGAAAATTTTATCCGGCCTACTCAAGCCAACCACCGGAAAAGTCATCGCGCCACACGACAGTTTTATTCAACGTATTTCGGCTCGAAGTGGCCGCCGTGATGTGGTGTATTTACACCAAGCGCCTTACCTTTTTGATGGTTCGGTCTATCAAAACGTCGCTTACGGTATTCGCTATCAAAAAATGTCATCGCAAGACAAACGTGCTGCGGTGATCTTTGCACTGCGCAAAGTCGGCTTAGAAACCCTTGCCGATGAACATATTTCAGTCCTTTCTGGTGGAGAAAAACAACGCGTCGCGATGGCGAGAGCGTGGATTCTCACCCCTTCAATCCTATTGATGGATGAACCTAGTGCCTCGTTAGATCAAGAATCCATTGACCGCTTAGTATTGTTGGCGAAAGATTTGCTCGAAAAAGGCTCCAGTATTGTCATCACCAGCCACCAAAAGAACGCCTTAACCGATTTATGCCGTAAACAGTGGTGGATAAAAGAATCAACTCTGATAGAGTCACCGCTGCTACAGATCATCACAGATGAAAAACAAGAGAGCGACTATGCTACATCCAACGCAAACTAGTTGGGTTATTTTGGCTGGCGGTCAAGCCAGCCGCATGGGTGGCAAAGATAAAGGTCTTATCGAACTAAATAATAAGCCGCTTATACAGCACGTTATTGAACGCTTGTCACCACAGACCCCTAGCATCTTAATTAACGCGAACCGCAATCAAAGCCAATATCAATGCTTTGGTCCCGTGTTTAGCGACCATTTTGCTGATTACCCAGGCCCAATGGGCGGTATTCATGCCGGCCTAGTGCACGCCGACACCGATTGGGTCGGTTTTGTCCCTTGCGACAGCCCACAAATCAACCATGATTTGGTGGCCCGTTTCTGCGCACACGTGACACCGGAAAGCGACATCTTGGTTGCCCACGATGGTGACCATCAGCAACCGGTATTTACTCTCTATCATAAACGCGTATTACCTAAACTGACGGCGTTTTTAGAGCGTGGCGATCGTAAAATCATCCTACTCTACAAAGAATGCAACACCTCATATGTAGACTTTAGCGACTCGCCAAACTGTTTTGTTAATCTAAATACGCCGCAAGAACTTGCTCAATTTGGGACTCTAGAATCATGACAGCACGCCACTTAATTCCTGTAATTGGTTTTGCCGCCTACTCAGGCACAGGCAAAACGACCCTCATTGAAGCGCTTTTGCCTAAGTTGACCGAAGCCGGTTTACGTATTGGTATGCTCAAGCATGCTCACCATAATTTCGATGTTGATCAGCCGGGTAAAGATAGCTACCGCCTACGTAAAGCGGGCGCAAGCCAAATGCTCATCTCATCGCGTAATCGCTACGCATTGATGACAGAAACACCAGAAGAAGAATCAGAATTTCATTTTCTGCTTAGCCGTTTCGATCAACAAGAGCTTGATGTGATCCTAGTGGAGGGTTGCAAAAACATCGCCTTCCCAAAAATTGAACTGCACCGCGACGAAGTGGGCAAGCCATGGCTTTATCCAAGTGACGACAACATTATTGCGATCGCCGCAGACAGCAAAGTAACTGACAGTGAGCTACCACAAATGGACATCAACGATCTTGATGCCATTACTCAGTTTATTCTCAACTTTGTTGCCTCAAACGGAAAATCATGTTGTGACAACGTAAGCAACACGCAAATCGATAAGCCTGCGTCCTCATGCTGCGACATATTGTCCCCCGCTTTTCTTTCAGTCACACAAGGCCAAGAGAAAATCTTATCGCTGGTCAATGAAATCACAGAGACTGAATCGTGCCCGATTGAAGCAAGCTACAACCGAGTGCTGGCTATCGATGTTGCCTCGCCAGTGAATGTGCCGCAATACACTAATTCAGCCATGGATGGTTTTGCCATTCGTGGCGACGATATCGTCAACGACGAGGCTGAAACTCCAAGCTATCACGTTGTTGCTGAAGTGATGGCAGGCCACGCTTACCAAGGTGAATTGCAACAAGGCCAAGCGGTAAAAATTATGACTGGCGCCCCAATGCCAGCAGGTGCTGATACCGTTATTATGCGTGAACAAGCACAAGCCAACGGTGACCACGTCACGTTCCCTGGAGCATTCATCAAATGTGGGCAAAATGTCCGTCAAGCGGGTGAAGACTTAGCGCAAGGTAGCGACGTGTTTAGCAAAGGCACTCGCATCGAATCCGCTGAAATGGGCATGCTCGCCTCCCTTGGTTTTGGTCAAGCTCAAGTAGCACGTCAATTAAAAGTTGGCTTGTTCTCCACCGGTGACGAAGTCCAAGCGCCGGGCACTGAGCAAAAGCCGAATACGATTTACGATTCAAATCGTTTTACCATCATGGGAATGTTGCAAAAACTGGGTTGCGAAGTCATCGACTACGGTATCTTAGAAGATAACGAACAAGTGATGATTGATGCGATCGAAAAAGCCAGCCTGCAAACAGATGTGATCATTACATCAGGTGGTGTATCGGTAGGCGATGCAGACTACGTGAAACTGGCGCTTAATAAACTTGGCCAAATCGATTTTTGGCGTATCAATATGCGTCCGGGCCGTCCACTCGCTTTTGGTCAGGTAAACGAAAAACCTTTCTTTGGCTTGCCGGGTAACCCAGTGGCCGTGATGGTGTCGTTTATCAACTTTGTTGAGCCGGCTTTGCGTAAAATGCAAGGTGAGCGCAATTGGCAACCACTGAAAGTGAATGCGATTGCTACTGAGGATTTGCGCTCACGCCAAGGTCGTACTGAATATAGCCGCGGTGTATTCCAGATCGATCCAGCAGGTCGCCTAACAGTGCACACTACCGGTAAACAAGGTTCGGGTATTTTACGATCAATGAGTGAGGCAAATTGTCTTATCGAAATTTCACCGGCGGTTGATACAGTAAAAGTCGGAGAAAGCGTGACAATTATCCCACTTCAAGGCAGAATCTAGCCCATTCAAGGCCAGCCTACTCTGCTGGCCTTCCTATTTAGCGAATTAGAAGCAGTAACACTATGGCTCGTACAATTATTTATACTTACAAAGACGAAGAGAAAGAACTGCTTTTCTCTTACCAGCAACACCACAATATCCATGAAGCGGTTGCAGAGGCTGAAGGCATTGATATTACTGATTTCCTAAAAATGGAAATCCAACTTGAACTGATCTCTGATACCAAAGCGGTACGTAACTACCGTGACAACCACTTTAAGAAATTAGGCTTTGGTAAAATTACCCTCAAGCCAAAAGAGAACTTGGGTGTGGGTAAAAAGCACAAGTAAGCACGCCGTGCAGATGCAAGAAAAGCACTAATGAAGAAAAGGGCTTCCAACTGGAAGCCCTTTTGCATTTTGATCAGAAATAATTAGCGATTACTTGATGTTCAAGAATGCCGCGCCGCGAACGCCGCCTGAATCACCATGTTTCGCTTTTACAATCTTTGGACACTTCGCTACAGAAAGCAGGTGTTTCGGAATACGCTTTGGCATTTCATCGTAGATCATCTCAAAGTTTGATAGACCGCCACCTAATACCACGACGTGTGGATCATTTGCAGTAAACAGGTTAGCAAAACAGATCGCCAAGAGCTCCATAAAGCGTTCAACGTGTTCAACGGCTTTAGGTTCGCCTTCTGCTTGTGCTTTAATGATCTCAATCGCTTTCTTCTCTTCACCAAAGTAGTGAGCGTACAGCAATTCAAAACCACGACCAGAAAGGTAATTATCGATACAACCTTTCTTATCACAGCCACAATCAAGTAGTGGCGCATTCTCGCCAAGGTGGAACCATGCATCGATT
Organism: Vibrio sp. N418; assembly: GCF_000222565.1. Taxonomy (NCBI): domain Bacteria; kingdom Pseudomonadati; phylum Pseudomonadota; class Gammaproteobacteria; order Vibrionales; family Vibrionaceae; genus Vibrio; species Vibrio sp. N418. Next base: position 60,012 of record NZ_AFWD01000032.1, on the reverse strand, counting down.
GGTAGGCGCATATGACCCATTTCACCCGCGACGTGGTTACGACCTGAGAATACTTGACCATCGTAAATCAAGCCACCGCCAAAACCAGTACCAAGGATCAACCCCATCACCGATGGCGAATCTTTTAATTCTTCATCCCACGCTTCAGAAAGCGCAAAACAGTTCGCGTCGTTGTCGACTTTAACAGTACGACCAATTTTCGCTTCAAGATCTTTACGCAGCAACTTACCTTTCGCCGCAGGAATATTTACCGTTAGGATCGCACCAGTATCAGCATCTTCCATGCCAGGCAAACCAAGGCCAATCTTACCTTCGCAGTTGAACTCTTGATCATATTTGTTTACCAAGCCCGCAATCGCGTCAAGTAGTGCTTGGTAATCGCTGGTTGGCGTAGGCACGCGCTCTGTCGCAACACGTTCTAATTTCTCATTGAATGCGCCAAACTCAATCTTGGTGCCACCCACGTCAAAGCCGTAGTACATTGTATTCACTCCCAGAATATAATTTATAAAATCCAAAACTTGGGTCATTATCCATAAGGCAGTGGTCACAATCCGTGACCTATGACCATTTATAAATCAATTGAACAGGGTTTAACCAACCAAATCAATTGTCTAACTCTGGATTTGCGGCAAGGTAGTGTTTTAAGGCAGGACGCGTTAAATCAGGCTTGATTCGCGTTTTGCTTAGTAAATAGGTTTCTCGGAAGACCGCAAACCACTCATCGAGTATTTTTGATGCCTGTCGCTCACCCAGCTGTTCCAGTACTAATACCGCAACTTCTGCCGTCGAAAGATGCTGTTCATTTTCAGACTTACGCATCATATATTGCGATAACACTTGTGGCTGAATCGATAAAACTGGCAAATGCTGCAGGTAGGTGGACTTGCGGAATATTTTGCGTGCTTCACGCCAGCTACCATCTAGCAAAATCATCAACGGTTTCTTACCTTGGCAAAACTGCTGTGCCGGTTGTTCAATCAAGCGCGATTTCACATCAACATATTCGTCTGGAAAGACAATAAACGGCTGATAGTTTTCATCTTGCAATAACGCAATCATCTCAGGTGCCGGCTCGGTGCGATTCCATTGATATACATAGCCTTCTTTCACTGCATCTAAGATCAAGCGGCCGGTGTTACTTGGCTTAAAGACTTCACTTTCCGAAACGATCAGCATCACCGCCACATCGGTGTCGATGTCTGGTTGATAGGCACAAACACAGTACTTAGTAGCCACTTGGCAGTAATCACAACGGACCACTTTGCTGCCTCTGGCATTGAATACTCGTGTTGCTACTGCTTGTCTATGGAGGAAAAGACGATGAAATGCGTGGATTCTCATTCGGATTCATTGATAATAATATTCGGGCGACAAATTCTACTCGCCATAGCGTCAGTTGCAAGTTGAAAGCGTAAGGATACTTAATGCAAAACCCAGATATGATTCGGCTGAGCTTTTTTCTTTCCACTTTAGTACTGTGCGGTTTGTGGGAATGGCTTGTGCCACGCAAAGCGCTCACTCAAAGCAAAGGACAGCGTTGGCTCAACAATATTGGTCTAATCGGGTTTAACTCGCTCTGTTTGAACCTCTTTATGCCTCTGCTTGCGCTTGAGGCGGCCTTGTGGGCTCAGCAAGCCAACATCGGGCTATTTCATTGGCTGTCCCTACCCGCTTGGCTTGGGGTAGTTATTTCTGTCGTACTACTGGATTTAGCCATTTATGTTCAACATGTCATTTTTCATGCTGTTCCATGGTTATGGCGCTTGCACCGTATGCACCACGCCGATCAGGATATTGATGTTACGACGGGCGCCCGCTTTCACCCCATTGAAATGATCATCTCGATGTGGATAAAAATCGCCATCGTGGTTTCATTGGGCATTTCACCGCTGGCCGTATTGCTATTTGAGATCATCCTCAACGTTAGCGCGATGTTTAATCACAGTAACGCCAAACTGCAACTCAATCTCGATAAGGTGTTACGCAAGGCGATCGTCACCCCAGATATGCACCGCGTACATCACTCTGTGATCGTTAAAGAGACGCACTCTAACTTCGGTTTTTTCTTGTCGATTTGGGATCGCCTTTTCGGTACCTATCGCGCCCAACCTGAATTAGGTCATGACAAGGTGAAAATTGGTGTACCCGGGTTCCGCACCCCACGGGAACAATGGTTGGATAAGATGCTAACGCAGCCATTTCGTCGCCAATAGGGGTGAGAGTTGAGAGAGAGCGAGAGTCGAGACTGTAGAAGCGAGAGGCGAGAGGCGAGAGGCGAAAAGATAAAAGCGAGAATCGAGATTTTAGAAACGAGAAGCGAAAAGATAAAAGGAGAATCAAGAGTCGAGATTTTAGAGGAGAGAAGCGTAGCGTTCTATACTCTCAAATCTCTCTCTGCACTCTAAGCGTAGCGCTCTCGCCTCTCGATTCAATCGCCGCTCTACCTTAAACGATATTTATGTAGCATCTGTTGTTGGTCTTTGGCGATCTGTGCTACTTGCTGCGCGTTCTCTAACATCGCCTCTAGCTGAGTCTTAGTATCATCGCCTTGATGAGAAACTTGAGTGATTGCGCGGCTCACTTCTGCAGTTGCGCGTTGTTGCTGCTCGGTTGCCACTGAGATCTGTTCAAAACGAGAACGAATCAGTCCAACAGAATGCTCAATATCATTAAACGCACTTTTCACTTGCTGACTTGATTCCAATGCAGACACCATCTCTTTGCGAGTACCCTCTACCGCGTGACGCGACTGGTCTGCGGCTGCCACCAGCTCATTCATATTATGACGAATATTGCTGGTTTGATCGGAGGTATCTCGTGCCAGCTTACGCACTTCATCAGCAACCACCGCAAAGCCTCGACCTTGCTCTCCCGCCCTCGCCGCTTCAATAGCCGCGTTGAGTGCCAATAAGTTAGTATTTTCAGCGATGCCAGAAATCAAATCGACCATTTCACAAATTCGCTTCACACGGCCATCAAGTGCAATCATTGACTGTTCATTAGTATCTAACGTTTGCTCTAACGCCTTCAATCGTACACGGTTATCCTCTATAGCAACCACACCTTGCGTTGAATACTCTTCCGCAATTTTCGATTCATCGTGCGACTCATTGGTGACCGTCGCAATCTCTTTTATCGAAGCTTCTAGTTGAGTAATTGTGGTCACCATCTCTGTTAACGCATCGTTTTGGGCTTCTAAGCTATGATTAGATGAGTCTGCCGCATCGTGACTCAATTGAGCCGTTTGATAAAGTATTTCACAGTTGCTCGTTACGGAGTTTAGCGACTCACTTGTTGTATCAATGAGGCGATTCAAGCGAGCGGATACCTGCTGTATTTCGTCAGGCCCTTGCTGATTCACGCGCTGACGAAAGTCTTGCTCTGAGACGCGGTTCAATTGTTCCAGTACTTGCTTGAGACTGCCCTTTAGCCATCGACGTAAAGCAATCCACAATGTCACTATCACCACAGCACTCACACTACAAGCAAGTAACAACGTATTGGATAAAGAGGATATGGTGTTCTTAACCACAAACTGACTTTTTGCTATCAATGATTCTGCTGAAGAGGATATTTGATTAAGGGTGTCAATTATCTGTAGTGCCAAAGCTTGTGCTTGGGCAGTTTGCTTATTTTGCTGCTTAACCAGTTCTAACTTAGCTAAGATCTCTTTCAATACACCGTCGTCTCTGAAACCGGTATTCACCATATCGTAAGGCGCTGTCAGGCTTGCAAATTCGGCAATGTCCGGATGCCACTGTGCAAAATCATCATAAGCCAAATTGATACCCGCGATCCGATTACGCATCTCTTTGTATTCTTGCTCAGCTTTGGTTAAGTCGGTTTGCATCATCAGCATCAAGAACGTTCCTTCCATCGAGCTTGCACTGGCAATGAAGCGATTCGCCGCATCGGTCGATTCTGGGTTATCGAGAGAGAGAAATGACGATATACGATTCATTTCAGGCCCAATCGAACTAAGCCCGTAACGAAACGCAGCGACATCGGCATCAATACCAACTTGCATTGCCAACAACTTTCGCTGCGTCGCGATAACCGACATGGTGTGACGATTGAGCTTATCGAGCGAATCGCGCAGTAGAATTTTCTGTGACTCCGAAATAGCTTGATCAAAGTTGTGAGAAATATCAAAAACTTCTTTTCTTTGCTGCTGACTATAGTGGATTAATTGGCGAATTTTAGCTTCAATTGCAGCAAGTTGTTTTTCTGATGATGACTGCGTACTGAAGCTAAGCTGCTTCGTCTGTTCAAGGAGAGATTGGGTTAATTTCGCGTTTGCGGAAGAGAGTGGAAGCGCTCGGTCTGATAAGGTTGTAAAGTGATGTTCCACTTCTTGCAAACCTTTGTTATTCACAATCGTCATGCCAATCATCAAAACCAAAAAACCAACAAATAAGGCTGTGAGAGATTGAATTAGAGAAAGGGTCCATCGGGCGTTATTAAATAAAGTCATTGCATCCTAGCACTGGGTTGTTAATCAATTGTTCCAATGCAGTTTATGGCTTAACTATTACAGTAAAATTTCACTTTAAGGCGGATAAAACTCGCAATGATCAAATTAGTCTCTGTTATTCGCCAGCACAGCATTAAATTATTAGTGGCCTCCTCACTGGCCTTGACGGGTTGCAGTTCTTCACCATCACAATCTGAGCTAAGCCCCGATATCACGGCCTACCATCAGCAATTAAAAAGTGAATTCCTGGATGTATTTCAAATATGGAAAGGCACACCTTACCGCCTAGGAGGCAGTAGTTTAAAGGGGGTTGATTGCTCGGCCTTCGTGCAAACCGCCTATCAAAGAGCCGCGCAACTTAACTTGCCAAGAACCACAAAATATCAAGTTCAAGTGGGCGAAGAGATAGCATACGAACAAGCCAATGTCGGTGATTTGGTGTTCTTTAAAACCTCACGAACAACACGTCATGTCGGTGTGTACTTAGGCCAAAACCAATTCATGCATGCATCGACTTCAAAAGGGGTGATTATTTCTCGGATGGATAACCCATATTGGGCGGGGAATTTTTGGCAATTCAGGCGAGTAACATCCCCGCCTGCACTTTAAATCAAATTGAATCTAATCTATCAGCGGCGTTAGTCGTATTTTGCGACGGCGCTGTCGAACAGGTTTTTAACCAATGCAACATACTCATCAAGGAAGGCAATCTGTTCATTTGTCGCGGCTTTGGTCCACATACCCGCTAACACTTCACCGAGATCTGCCACTACTGAATCAGCTTCTTTGAGCAACTTAAAGCGAACACTCGAATGCAATTCTGGGTTCTGTTCAAAGATCGCCATAATGTTACTCGCCACCATATCAGTCACGACATCTTCGACGCTCTCTTTGCCCGTATCGCCATCTTCTGTGGAAAATACGTCGAGATTGGATGCGAGATGCTCAACTAGGGCTAAATAACCATCAGTATCAACAACCATTTTATCTCCATCTAATTATTGTTTTCTGTATCTATACTACGGGAATTAGGCGCACATTAACAATTATCGACGTAACGATATGATATTTAGAGCCCAAAACAAGGATGCAACCTATTTAATTGATGAATTATTCCACAATTTATCGCCATGTGACGATGTGGCTTAGGCGTACGTGGCTTTGTAAGCGAAATACCAGCGTATCTATAACATTGTAATCGTTCAGTTCCAGTAACATGTGAAGCTGGATCATAAATCGTACTTTTCATCTTGCCATCGCTGTATCAGCCAAAGCGAAAACAAAAATAGCACTAACGAAACAAAATCTTGCCCAACATTATAACAACGATGCTGTTCACATTTTAGCAAGTAGGCTGCCTAATTCTCTTCAAATTGTTGAATTCTTTGCTTTGTAAGTCGGAATTGATCACGTCAGTAACCTACACTGTAACCTGAAATTAGATGATTTAGGGGCAGGCTATGTGGCAAGCAATATCCGAGCAGTTATCTGAAACATTGATGTTTTCTTTTGTAATTCGCGAAAAAACAAAGCTTTCCGGTGGTGACATCAGCGAAAGTTATATGATCAGTGACGGTGAGCAGCGTTACTTTATCAAAATCAATCATCGCGAGTTTTTAGCTAAATACGAATCTGAAGCAGAAAACATTCAATGCTTACGCAATACCAGTACGGTATTTGCGCCTGAATTAGTTCATCTCGGCAAATCGAAACATCATGCCTTCTTAATCTTAAATTATCTCCCCACCAAACCGCTTGATAATGGCGAAGCGAGTTTCACTTTTGGGCAACAACTCGCGGCATTACATCAATGGGGCGAGCAAAAAGAATATGGCTTTGATTCTGATAATTACCTTGGTAATACGCTACAACCCAATAAATGGGATCGTAAATGGTCACGATTTTTTGCCGAGCAGAGAATTGGTTGGCAATTGCAGCTGATCAAGGAAAAAGGTGTCTTACTGGTCGATATCGCTGAATTTACCCAAAAAATTCAAGCTATTCTGGCGCATCATCACCCTCGCCCTTCACTCCTTCATGGTGATCTTTGGAGTGGTAACGTCGCTAATTCAGCAGCAGGCCCAATTTGCTATGACCCAGCAAGCTATTGGGGTGACCGAGAATGTGATATCGCGATGACAGAGTTATTTGGTGGATTCAAACCCGAATTCTATCAAGGGTATCAAAGTGTTATGCCTTTAGAGCAACACTACGCCGAGCGAAAACCCATTTATAACCTTTATCATGTACTCAACCACTACAATTTGTTTGGTGGTCATTACCTCGATGAAGCACAACAACTCATTGACCAAGTGAATGATTATTAACCTTATTATACAAGCAGTTACATTTTTGTGGCTTACGCGATTGCAAGTATTTAGATCACAGCTATCGAAATAAAGAACGGTTATCTGTGATTTTTATGCCAACAATCAAATTTTGCACTTAATTCACGCCCATTACTAACTTATCGCCGTAGTATTAATTTATGGCAATGATTCGTGATAGCCATATCGTCACCAGTGGTAATGAAGAGGTAAGTCTATGCGTAATTTCACCGAGAAACAGGTTGTCTGCCCACACTGTGGCCACTCAATTGGCATTACTCTCGACGCATCAAATGGTAATCAGGATTTCTTCGATGATTGCTCGGCATGCTGTAATGCTATTCATTTCAATCTCACCGTTAACGAACAGATGGATCGCATCGACTTAACCGTTGATGCTGACGACGAACAGATTTTCTAGCCCAATCAAAAAAGAGCGCATCAGCGCTCTTTTTTGATCAATGCGTTTAGCTCGCATGGGCTGATTTCATATTAATCAATCACCCTAAGCTAAACTTCAGTCGCGAGACGAGCGGCCAATACGCGCTCAACGGTATCAACGATCGCTTGAGTTTGTGGATCAACTTCTACGTTGATGCTATCCCCCACCTTGCGCGAACCAAATAAGGTACGTTGTAACGTTTCTGGAATGAGGTGAACGCTAAAGCGATTCTCCTCTACCTCGCCAATAGTCAACGAGCAACCATCCAAACCAATATAACCTTTCGGTAAGACATATTTCATGGCCTCACTTGGCATGTCGAACCATACAGTGCGGTTATTCGGTGTATCAATCACTTCACTCACCTTAGCGGTTAATGCAATATGGCCAGACATACTGTGCCCACCGATTTCATCACCAAACTTAGCCGCGCGTTCTACGTTGACGTAATCACCGACATTGAGTAAGCCCAAATTGGTCAGTTGCAACGTTGCCTGCATTAAGTCAAAGCTAACATTCGCCCCATCAATACTCGTCACGGTAAGGCAACAACCATTGTGAGCCACTGAAGCGCCAATCGACAGGTTTGCACCCAGTACATGCTCAAGCTCTATCACGTGCGTTTGAAAATCTTGTTTCTTCTCGATAGAAACCACTTTTGCCATGCCTTGTACTATACCGGTAAACATGGTTATCTCCTTGGTCGGTAACAATTTTAAATCTCGCGAATCTATACACTCTAAAGCAAGCTCGCGCGTTGGTAAATCTGCACACGCAATGAAGCACTCTACCGCCAATCAAACTTGAGCCATCGACCGTGTATTTATCGCGCTTTACACCCGTAAACATGGGTTATTTGACATAAAAACACCAACAGAGAAACGATGCTTATACCATTGATTTAACTAAGTTTTAAATTAACCGTTCCATCCTCAATATAACTCTGAATAGTTATTTACTAAAAACTAATTAAAAAGCCGCGACGAATCGCTTAGTTTCGGTATAATGCGCGTGATTTTTAAGCACAACAACGCCCATACCAGTCTGACAAATCGCGGTATATAAAGCGCACTCACACCTAGGCTGTTGATTTACTATTTCTGTAATAAACCGCCAGTGACGCCCGAAATCCCGACTTAGCACCGCCTGCAGTCTCAAGCGCAATTTGGCAGATTCGTATCAAAACCCACTCGTTGGGGGATGAGTTGTGTACCCCCTTTTGGAGTTCTTTTCGTGCATCGTTATAAACAAGAAGCTAACACACTGATTAAGTTAGCAACCCCGGTATTGATCGCCTCTGTGGCACAAACTGGGATGGGTTTCGTCGATACTGTAATGGCTGGTGGCGTCAGTGCTATCGATATGGCTGCGGTTTCTATTGCCTCAAGTATTTGGCTTCCGTCAATTTTGTTCGGTGTAGGCTTGCTGATGGCCTTGGTGCCTATCGTCGCGCAATTAAATGGTTCAGGAAAAGTCGATCAAATCCCATTCCAAATCCAACACGGTTTTGTCATGGCGCTATTGATCTCAATCCCGATTATTGGTGTGTTATTCCAAACGCAGTCAATTCTGGATCTCATGGACGTTGATATCACCATGTCAGTAAAAACGGTTGGCTACATGCATGCGGTGATGTTTGCAGTTCCCGCGTTCTTAATGTTTCAAGCATTGCGTAGCCTAACCGATGGTTTGTCACTCACTAAACCGGCAATGTTTATCGGATTTGTTGGCTTACTGTGTAACATTCCACTGAACTGGATTTTCGTATACGGCAAATTTGGCGCGCCGGAACTGGGCGGTGTAGGCTGTGGTGTGGCAACCGCTATTGTATATTGGATTATGTTTGGCTTAATGCTGCTTTATGTTTTGACGGCAAAACGCGTCGCTTACATTAAGCTATTTAAGCAGTTCCACAAACCGGAACTAAAGGCGCTTATTCGTCTATTTAAACTCGGTTTTCCTGTCGCAGCTGCGCTATTTTTTGAAGTGACTCTGTTTGCTATTGTCGCATTGCTAGTTGCCCCACTAGGGCCAATGATTGTTGCCGCTCACCAAGTGGCAATCAACTTCTCATCACTGATCTTTATGTTACCGATGAGTGTGGGCGCTGCGACGAGTATTCGTGTCGGCTACCGCCTTGGCGAACGCAGTACCGATGGTGCAAAAGTCGCATCACGAGTAGGCTTATTGGTCGCGCTAGCGATGTCGTTAACCACAGCACTACTTACCGTTCTATTCCGTGAGCAAATAGCGCTACTCTACACAGATAACCGTCAGGTTATCGATCTAGCGATGCAATTATTGCTACTGGCGGCGATTTATCAATGTATGGACGCAATCCAAGTCGTTGCTGCAGGTGCATTGCGTGGCTACAAAGATATGGCAGCAATCTTTAATCGTACCTTTATCGCGTATTGGATTATTGGCTTACCGTCAGGCTACATCCTTGGCATGACCGATTGGGTTGTTGAACCGATGGGCGCACACGGCTTCTGGATCGGCTTCATTATCGGACTCTCTTCTGGTGCGCTTATGCTGGGTTCTCGCCTACGCTGGATGCACAAGCAGCCTGATGAAGTGCAATTAAGCTTTTCTGAACGCTAATCCGGATTTTTGATCCAGAATGAAAAAGGTCAGCTTATGCTGACCTTTTTCATAGTGATAAACCAAAACGTTAGTCGTCAGCACCACATTTTCCACACTGATCATAGGTACGCTCACCTTCACTGATCACGATATAACCGCTCACGCAACTTTCGCATAGCGCCAACTTTGGATAGGCATCTTTGGCTTTCTTTGCGTTAATATCACCTTCCACCGTATAGTGTTTTCTCATTTTATACCCAAGCAATATATCGAAATTTGATCCCATTATACCGCTTGATATTGCGCATCGAAAACCACCATTTCACTATCGTGTCATTACAAAGCCCGCTCACATTACAACAACTAATTAAAAGAACACAAATCAATCACACAGATTATCCTTTAACTAACAAATAGAAATTTTAAAGTGATAAACCCTACATAAGCGCCAATTAGCCTATGATTTATCAATGGTAGCGCTGTTTCTCATAGTGGTTTTAAGCTACTGTATTTGCAGTTAATAAACAGCACATTACGCCTCATGAACCAATTCGATAAAAATAAAATTATCACCCTCGATATCCAAGAACCTCAGCAAATCAAAACGGCACTCATCCAATATCAAGCGATGCTGATCAGCGGCGAAGCCTTCAATGAACAGCAGTTTGATGTCGAGTTTAGACACAGCAACGCAGGTAAAGTGCGTCGTTTACAAGCCAGTGATGCCGGTAGCAAATTCGGCTTATTAAAATCGGCCTTAACTAAAAACCAAGGTGGTAGCGAAAGATATCTAAACGAAGAGATCACCGACCAATCCGAAGTTTACATTTCCGAGCCTATTCTCTTTGCGGCCGCATTGCAGTACCCAGAACTGAAAGAGACCATCGTTACAACAGTCAAAGCCATCGTGGATTACAGCCGTCGCGTTAACGACACCGACGAGATATGGATTGACGACATGGACGTATTCGGTGTTGAAGCCGTTTATATGCTGGCTAAAACAGATCTACAATACCTCTACTTACTCGGACAGTTTTTCTTCCCGTACTGGGATGAAGACCATACCGGTGATTGCATTCACTATTTAGCGGAATTTGTGTCTGAACTTGGCTGGCACCCTGAAGTGATCAAAGCTTATATATGGTGTGACAACGCAAGCTTTCGCTTAGGCATGTTTATGAACAATCCCTATAGCGATACCCCAACCCACCAAGCGCTAGGTGAATACCTAACTGAAAACCCATGCCAATATGGCACTTTTAAACAAAGTGTCATCGAACGTTTTCAAGCAGAACCGGTACTGCTGTATTCCTACGATGAACATAGTGATGAGGAAGAAGATCTCAGCGGTTGCAATCCCGTCGTGTGGCTATATGAAACGCTCTTTCCACGCCGCCGTAATTTTTACGATGACGATCTTGAAGACGCCTTTATGCAACAGTCCTTTATGGGCAGTACGTTAGAAAATGAGGCCTATGATCTACAAGGAATGGTAAAAGGCCAAGTTGACGGTTTACTGGTCAAACCCGCTGAAAGTGCACTAAGAAAACGCGCCCGTTATAAAGCCTATCAAGAGCGAGACGAACATCGTTATGACCTCAACTACGGCACTGAAGTACTAAAACCACTGATTCTTGCGATGCCGCAAGGTGATCGCTTATGGCTCTATATCGAAAGCGGCACCGAGCGCGATGCGCTTGATGCTATCAATGAAATTGAATTGATCCCTCTGGCTAAAGCACATGCGCCGCTCATGTTTGAACACATTGACGATCAGCTCTGTTCATGGGAGTACAACAACCGCGGAATTCTTGATGAAATAGAGAATATTCTCGATTTGGCTCGCGACGATCTACTCACCGACCACTTTGGGGATGAATCAACGATTGAACTCGCTAACGGCCTAACCACGACTCTAACGGTGACACTCGATAGCGATATCACACTGCTTGCAGCGCGCCGAGAACAATATCTTCGCATCGTCGATGTCTTCTACCGCGCGCTCGGTAAACGTGAATTCAACGAATATATGATGGAATCACTCACCGAAGAAGACGAGCCACTGCTGTCACGCCAAGATTATTATCGTCGCTATAGCCAACTTGACGAGGCTGTCATCAACTGTTCAGTCAATGAAACAACAACCGACGCAACGACTGCCACGAACGGAATATTAAGTGCACTTGAGGGATTAGACCCCGCGCTCGCGCGTGACGTGCAATCTATTTTTGGCACTTTTATCGATCGAGACGAAATTCTCTACAAACTTCACTTTCAACGTGTCGATGGCGTGCTACGCACCTCCCGAGAACTGTGCCATCCCAAACTTTGGGCAGACTGTGAGCTCGCTGATATGGGGTTTTTCGCTCTCGCAAGCTATCAGTTATTCAACGATTTCAACCAGCGTATTGGGGATGACGTTACTGAAGCACTATTCAATTTCCTCAACGAGCAACACATTTGGCAGATGGCAGCGGCGAAAATCATAAGATCATGCCGAGTTCGCGATGATCACCACTTTCCTAACTCTGGTTTAGTCGATGCTGATATCACGCGTATTAAAGCGTATTTCACCGCCGATAAACCAGAAGATGATCAAGCCGAGCTACTTGCTCTAATAACCCCTCACTTATACCGTGATGATGTCAATCGTGGTGAGCTTCACGTCAATAAATTCAGTGAGTATCAACCTGGCTACACGCTATTTCATGATCGCGATGACGATTTCCAACGCTTTACTCTGATTGCCTTCTGGTTGCGACAACTGCCACTTCCGTTGCGCGTTCAAGCGGATCGCCTATGGAGATTCTTGATCGCTCTCGCGCCGGTACGCGTTGCGCGTAACATCATGCGTGCTCACTCTGATGAGCCGTGGGACGTGACGATAAACACTCCCCTTGATGAAATTAACGTAACAGAGCAGTTAGAAAAAGCAGGCATCAACTCTGGTCAATTAAATGCCTACGAAATGAGCCGTCACTTCCACGATAACAAATCCTATCAGCAATGGTTGGATGCTTATAGTGAAATAACCAGCACCGCAACCGGTATGTTTGGCGCCATCGACCGTAAGAAGGCCGAAGCGATGCGTGAAGGCCTAAAGTACATTAATGAACATACCAAAATCGACTTCCTGCATGATGTATCACTAAAATACCCTGAGGTTAGTTTAGATATTGAGCATGATTTCAAACGTGCATTGACATTGATGGTGCGTTTGAATATTCGATCATGGGAAGGCGCTCTAGCATATGAATATGGTCAAGCTTGCCTCTACGTTGGTGATGGCGATGAAGCGCCGGAAAATCTACTCAAACCTATCGCTTCAGATCAGCATACCGTGCACGACAAACCTTGCTATGTCAACGGTTGCTCTTGGTTAAAGAGCACAGTACTGAAACAATGTGGTGAGCAAAATATCATTCTAATGGCCGATCATGAAGTGCCACTAGACAGCTACCAACACTCATTGCCGCGCGGGACGTTACTGATTTTCAATTCAGAAGTAGAAAGTAAAACTCTACTGGCACGCATTGCTGAACTGCAAGATACCACTGCGCGTATCGAGCATTTATGCGAACAAACATGGGCCTACCTAGAAGGCGAGATCGACTATGACAGCATCGCTAATTTGTATAATGCTCATCTCGCAATGGATGGTTTCCGCCCTAGCCTAGACGAATATCGTTTATACAGTATGAACCAGTTTATTTGGACGCTGGATAAACCACGCCGTAATAGATTGGCTAAACTACTGCTCAACCAAGATTGCCACGGCTTTAAAGTGCTGGATGAAAACTATGAAAAGTGTTGGTTACTACACAGGCTCGAACAAGGTGAAATCAATTTTAATGAGTACTTTGAAAAAGTACGTGAAAGCCAACGCTTAAGGGAAACCAGCGAAGAAGCCATGCAGTTTATGTTGAATTGGCTAATCGAAATAGGCGTGAACCTAGCTCATATTACGCGTTTCTGTATCAAACATACTCAGTTTGATGCGTGTTGCGAGTTTATTCAAAACCACGCGCGCGGCATTTACGACCACACAGATCAAGGTAGTTTTGCCCAAACCTTAGCTTATCTTTACGCCGGACGTCGCGCGCAGTTGCCTGAGATATTAAGTCGCGCCACTGACGCCTCTCAATTGATTGAGCCCCTCACGAAAGATAAGTCACGCTTAGTGAAAGAAGCGGTGATGAAATTTATGGTTCATTAATCAACGCTTATAGCCCCACTCTTGGGTAACTAAGAGTGGGGATTATAGGCTTAATAATCATAGTATTATCGTTTCTAACGCGAGCAAGGACATTCATTCATGCCTATTGAACAGTACTCTTTTTGGGACTATTTCATCTTCATCGTAGGTGGAGTCTTGGTTCTCTTTTACCTTATTTACCTACCTTACAGCGTAATTAAAAGCAAAAAAGCCATTAATCAATTAGCCGAGACAAAACCAAATCGGCAGTTGACGTTAAAAGAGCAACAAGTCTTATACTTAATCTATGGTAAGAAACTGCCCATAGGTCCCGTCTTCAACATCGAAGGTTACAGCTCCGTATTGATGGGCAAAAAATGGGATGATTATCGTGAATTTCTCATCGGGCCATATCGAGTTTTTGGCTCTCACCTAAAGCCGTTTTTACAAGATCAGGGCAATGTAAAAGCCGAAATCTATATTCACAAAAAAAAATCCTATTTACTCAGTGCTAATGATAAAACCATCATCGAGCACTTCGCTGCGCAATGGCAAGCAAGATTCAACCCGACGGGAATTGCGGATGTACTCAACATTGAGATTACAGCCAACCGAGCAAGCACAGCAGAGGAGCGACAACAACTCAAGATCCTCTCAATAAAACCTAAGCGTTTATTCCGGTCATTGGGCGTGTTTTTCTTCTCTTTTTTTTCCTTTGTCATCTTTTGTTTTGGACTACAGACAACACCCTATTTTGCAAGTATTTTTCCTGTATGCGCACTGCCCGTTTTACTCTTCGTGTACCGATATTATAGAAAATGTCCGTTTGACCACTCTATTGAGAAAACCGTTAGATTGGCGCAAGGTATCGTTGTTGGAAATGAAGGCAGAAAAGTTTGGTTTAGTGGAAGTGCAGAGCACGCGCCTGAAGATCCGGCGCTTTGCTTTGTCATTCCAACGGAAAGAGAGCGAATCTCTTTAGCGCTAGGACAACGTGTTCAATTTGGCTTTATTCCTAGCCCTGCGGTCACTCCATATTTACAAGTTGAAACCACAGAGGAAGATTACCATCCACGTATCGTCTTCATTGATGATGCGTTTGACGCTGGCAAAGAATTTAGTGAAACGCCTTTTATTGCATGGCGCTATCCCTATTTCGCGCTATTGCTGGGTTTGAATCCGTTACTAGTAAGCGTGCCGATATTGCTCAACAGTGAACGATCTGCGGATTACTTTGCACACTGGCCTTTCTACCTTCATTTAGCCTTAGGCTTTTTCTGGCTAATGATCGGCAGTGGCATGTTGCTATATCGTTATTGGATTTACCGACGATCTAAACATCACTTATAGCTTATGACCTGCCACCATACGCGAATGACTTTATTCATAATGGTGCAACAGAAGACGTTAAAGAAAAGTAGAAAGACAGGAGAAAAATTGTCTCAGCTAACTCTATTAGCTGGTTAAATCAAGATGATACGCTAAGCCTATTAAGTCGTAATTGAACTGCTGATCTCGTTACGCTATAGTCATCGCGTTCTAACGTAGCTTATTGCTGGACACTGATGTTATCAATAATAAGTAACTTATTTTCAGTTAGTTATCTTCTGTTCGCTCTGCCGTTTTCGATAACAACACGGCGTTATTCTTTGCAGTGTATTGCTAATCACTGTGATATTTTTGGTATTTAAAACATGACGATTGATACGCTCGTTGCCTTTGCTGGCATCGTTTTCTTTTTGGCAATAATCCCAGGCCCCAACGCCCTTCTTATTTTGTACACATCACTGACGCAAGGTAAACGCTTTGCGGTTGTCAATACACTAGGCGTAAGCGTGGGATTCTTAGTTCATGCGTTTATTTCAGCACAAGGCCTAAGCCTGTTGTTATCACAATCCGCAATGGCCTTTAGCATTTTCAAGTGGCTAGGTGTTGCCTATTTATTTTGGCTGGGTATCAACAATGTCAAAGCGGCCTTAAACCAGTCAGAGCTTAAAATTGATCCCAAAAAATCGACATTAACCCCTTCATTATCAAGCAGTTTTATCAAGGGTCTATTAACCAACTTACTCAACCCAAAGATTGTGTTGTTCTATTTATCCATCTTTCCTCAGTTTGTGTCACCACAACATATCTTAGAGCAAAGTATGCTGTTAGGTCTCACTCAAGCGATGGTTGTTTCTAGTTGGTTCTTAGTTGTGATTCTGTTTGCGAGCAAACTGAAAGCGATGCTCACCACACCGAAAGTGACCAAATGGCTTAACTATGTTAGCGGCGGGCTTTTTGTGAGTTTTGGTGTGAGTTTGGCAAGCGCTAGATTGTAGTATTTGGTTATTTGGTCACGCTAACAATAAGTGCAGGAGAGATAGTTCAGCGACGGCTTTAAGAGCGAGTAATTTTAGTCGTCGTTGAGCTTGCGGCCACTGAGTTTTTGATTCAATACTTGTATCAAACAGGTCAATTAAAAAGAGCCTGAGGCTGTAAGCTATATCAAGCTTAAACTATTGTTTCCTTTTGTTCTGCTGAACCAATATTTCATGCCACGCGGTATTTCCATCTCGCTTGCTCACGTCATACTCTGAGCAGAATTGTGAGATAGTCATATTGTTATCACCCGTTGCGAGCTTTAGCGCTAACTCCACTTGCTGAAGTTTACTTTGAAGACGCAAAATCTGTCCTGCATTCGGGCTTTTTTCTTTCGCGTACTTTAATGCTGCATGCTTACGCTCTGCCGCCCCAGCTCGACGATCGGCCTCTCCAAGGAGAAACTTGAGTTGAGCGATACTTTTTCCCTTTTTGAAAGCTGGGCTGATTAACTCCACACACTCATCAAAGGACGGGTCATAAACGTATGGATCAATTTTATGAGCTTGTTGGCGCATCCACTCTAGCGCGAGTTTTTCATCTGACATAATGTAATCTTAACGAAAAAAAATCGTCCTTATACTATCGCTTATTGGCAAACGGCTGCAATACTAGATTGTTGATACAGTCACCTCTACCAAAGAGATTGACTCTTTCACTGACATTGTTTTTGCTGAGATTACTCTATTTCGCTCATAGCGAATTTAATCTCTTCTGATGAAAAGCCTTTACGAGATAACATTGCATAGGCTTTGCTGCGCTCTTTATGACAAGTTAAATCGTAGAATTTCTTTTCAAGTTGTTCTAAACATGCAGAGTAAAAATCGATCTGTTCCGAGCTAATCAGTTTTTCTACCAACGCATCAAGCTCGGTGATATCTATCTTACGCTGACGCAACTCCTGACGAATCACCGTCATCCCCTTACCTTTTCGCGCGTACTTCAACACTTCTTTCTCTAAATCAGCCTTTTCCGCTTTGATCTCAAGGTTAGTTTGCAACTGTTCAAAACAAGCGTGTTGCTTTATCGCCTCGTTGACTTGAGCGTAGCTAAAGCCCCTTTTTTGCAGCGCTGCGCTAAGCTTTTCTTTGCTGATGCTAAATTCTTGGTAGTAACTATTGATGCGTTCATTCAAAATCGCTTGCTCATCAATATTGAGGTCTTCTTTTACCTTGGTAATCATGGCCTTGATAAGGGTATCGTTGAGCCCTTTCTTTTTCAGCTTTTCAAGAATATATCCGCTGCCATATTCACTCGAAAATGCTCGTTCGGCGAACTTTATCGCAAACTCATTGTCGGATTTTAGGTAACCAAAACCACGTAGTTTCTCTAACGTATCGGCAATCCAATCTTCGTTATCGGTTTTTACTCGCAGTTTTGCCAATAATTCACTTTCGGTCAGATCCTTTTGTCCCAAGTGCCATAGCGCGGAATTCATTACGCTTTCTACGCGAGTCGCTTTTCTTATCTTCTTTTCTTCTGGGTACACTTGCAGCCTCTTTTTCTTGGTATGACTAAACGAATCGCAATGGCAATCGCCATTACATAGCTCAGCTACAATGGAATACGTACTCACTCTTAGACCGTCAAGCACGAGATTTGTAAAACGATAGTGCAATCTTTCAGTGGCACATGCAACTAAAGTAATAACGTTTATTCTGTATCCATAGCTTTTCGTTACTTTTCTTGATTCTCTTTGTTTTTATTGCCAAATTTTAGTTCCATCACTCGGTAAACTGTATTAACCTTTTTCCGTCCATCTTGATGGGCAAAAATCATAACTGTAATTCTCAGGGCAGGGTGAAAGTCCCTACCGGCGGTATATCTTTTTTAGATGAGCCCGCGAGCGCTCGATGTTTCGAGGTCAGCAGATCTGGTGAGATGCCAGAGCCGACGGTCATAGTCCGGATGAGAGAGAATAAGAGACACACTAGATCGCCAGCAGGTTTCCCCCTGTTGCGAACTGGTGCATTTTGCATTGTGTTCTATCCCTCCAAATTAGCCCTGATTCTGGTATCAATATAGGAATTAACCATGAATCAGACATCACTACTCGCCGAATTTGGCAACCCAATTACTCGTGTAAATAAAGCGATTGAAGCACTTAAAAATGGCCAAGGTGTCATGCTACTTGATGATGAAGATCGTGAGAATGAAGGCGACATCATTTATTCAGCTGAGCATTTAACCGCGCAACAAATGGCATTAATGATCCGTGAATGTAGCGGTATTGTTTGCCTATGTTTGACCGAAGAGCACGCCAATCAGTTAGAATTGCCGCCGATGGTGATCAACAATGATAGTGCGAACCAAACTGCCTTTACAGTTTCCATTGAAGCCAAACTAGGCGTGACCACCGGTGTTTCAGCGCAAGATCGCACCACCACAGTGAAAACGGCCATAGCAGCCAATGCCAAAGCCAGCGATCTCGCTCGCCCCGGCCATGTTTTCCCTCTTCGCGCACGTGATGGCGGTGTATTAACTCGCCGTGGCCATACCGAAGGCACCATTGATTTGATGAAACTGGCCGATCTCCAGCCTGCCGGTCTGTTGTGCGAATTAACCAATCCAGATGGTACTATGGCGAAAACACCAGAAATCGTTACGTTCGCTAAGGCGCACGGCATGCCAGTGTTAACGATTGAAGATATCGTTCAATATCGCAGCCAGAACCTGAAAATGTCTGCGTAATCGAAGCTTATTTTTGTGAGGGCAGGTTCGCCCCTGCCCTCCAGTGAAGCAACAAGCAATACATAGAACAAACACTTACTGCTCACTCTTTACCGAAAAATAATTTAAAATAACGCTGGCTATTTAAATTTAAAGATGTATATTAGCCGCTGCTCTGAACATAGAGTTGTTAACGTATAGTAAGACTTCCAGCGACATCCCTAGCAAGATTCTCCTGTATCTCCTTAGTTCTATCCAATAATAGCTACAACCAGTGCACAAATTTCGTATAGAAATTTCCGGGACAATATAACCATTAAACTTGATCGACTCTTGGTATCAATCATGTAATTTCATGATGACAAGTCTTGGTTTAATAACATTGTTGTTCGCGAAGGTTTAAAGGGCCACTTTAAGGCCAGATAGCATCTTTTTATATCAGCCAGACTAACACTCTTAACTGACATGTGACTGCAATCCAGTAGATGCATTAGATCCTCAACCTTTCATCAAATGACGGGTTCAGCAAACCTTTCTAAAAATTTCTTATTGAACAATTTTTATTTATTTCTCTTGGGTAATCTCAAGCGAAAACTCATTACATATAAGGTATATATTATGGCTCGTTCTCTTGGACGTAAAAGATTTTGGTTTCAACAAAAACGCTCTGACTCAACTTTAAAAACAGGTACTCATATTGCTAATTACATTTAATATATTTGAAAACAACACATCATGGAATGCGACAATTCATCAACTCAATAGTGATATTTTGAAGCGCCATGTACTCACGAACGGAAAAGTAAACGATCTAAATCTTAACTTTTCTTATTGCGAAGAGTCTTCTATGGGTAGCATTACCAATAAAGATGATATTCAACTTGGGGAATTTATTGTATTTTCCTGATAGGTTAAGCATTCACACTTCAACTTATCGACTCCTTCTTCAGACCATCCTCTCGTCTGTAGAACTTAGGTAAACACTGACTTATCATTGCTTTTTTCATTAATAAAGCACTGAGAGAACAAGGGCAAAGCCACAAAGCGTTACAATAAACACGAAGACGACGCTGCAAGATCTACGGATTATATGACTTAGCCCTTAACCCTTTCTCTATTCTCTATTCTCTATTCTCTATTCTCTATTCTCTATTCTCTATTCTCTATTCTCTATTCTATTATAGTTTCCAAGCAAATAAAAAAGCCGACCATTTCTGATCAGCTTCTGTGAATTTCTATTATTTGTGACAGTGGCGATTAACGTACAATCATTTGCTCGCGACCAGGGCCAACGGAAACCATTTTCACAGGTACACCCATTAACTCTTCAATACGCAATACATATTTTTGTGCTGCGACTGGTAACTCTTCAAATTGACGACAACTAGTAATATCTTCACTCCAGCTTTCCATCTTCTCGTAGACAGGCGCTAGTGACGCGGTTTGTGGCCAAATTGGGTTCTCGCTGTGATCGCCTTCGTAAGCCACACAGATCTTAAGATCGTTCAGGCCAGTCAAACAGTCTACTTTAGTCAATGCAATTTCAGTTGCCGCTTGCAACTCAACACCGTTTTTCGTTGCCACGGCATCAAAGTAACCCATATCACGTGGGCGACCTGTTGTTGCACCGAACTCACCGGCTAGTTCACGGAATGCATCTTGCTCTTCCATTGCGGTAATTAGCGTACCAGTGCCGACAGATGAGCTAAATGCTTTAGCAACCGCGATAACGCGTTCAGGGCGAAGGGCTGGTAAACCGCCGCCAATACCTGCATACATAGATACGCAGTTAGATGATGTTGTCCATGGGTACTCGCCGTAAACAAGATCACGACCAGCACCAAGCTGCGCTTCAAAAAGTAGCGTTTTGTTTTCAGCTTGCAGATCTTTAAGTGGTAGCGTTACGTTGCAGATAGAATCACGCCAAGGTGCAGACACTTCTAGCAACCAATCCGCCATTTCTTGAGCCGTTTGCTCAAATTTGAAGGTTGGGTATAGAGCGCGCAGTTGAGGCAGTTTCCAATCCAGCATAAATTGGATGCGCTCTACCAAGACCTCTGGCTGTTTCAACCAACCAACTAAGATACCCTTTTTCATCACACGATCACCGTAGCAAGGAGCAATACCTTGGCGAGTAGAACCGTATGCACCGTCACCTAGACGAAGCTCTTCTAAAGTATCTTCTTCTGCGTGTAGTGGTAGGCATAGTGTTGCACGATCTGAAATGCACAGATTTACTTTTACGCCAGATTGCTCAACTTCAGCGATTTCAGCAGATAACAATGCCGGACTAATAACCATACCAGGGCCTAAAACGCCGATACAGTCTGGGTTAAATACGCCACTTGGTAGCTGGTGCAGTTTGAATGTACCAAAGTCATTAACCACAGTGTGACCTGCGTTATTACCACCTTGGAAACGAATGCTTGCGGATGCTTGGTCTGCCAAATAATCCACGATTCGGCCTTTACCTTCATCACCCCAGTTTGCACCAACAACAACAATAGACGACATAATTAACTCTCCTTAAAAGCGATGTCCTTATCCTAATCTGCGACTAAAAATAAGAAAAATTAATAATCGTTATAACCTTAATAAGAATCTCATATGGGGTTATACTCATCGCTCTAAGTCAGTTTCTCTTCACCAGGTAACTATTTCAACTTAAACGAGGCTCGCGATGTTAGATCTCAATTGGCTCAATACCTTTGTAACTTTGGCTCGTTTAGAGCACTTTGGCAAAACAGCCACTGAGCTGCATATGACCCAACCCAACGTCAGTCTGCACATCAAGCAACTAGAGCAAACAACTCGCGTTAAGTTAATAGAACGTAATCCTTTTCGACTGACACAAGCAGGAGAGCGCTTGCTCAATAGCGCACAAAACACCTTAATGGAATTGCAGGTGTGTCAGGCAGATCTCAATGCGATCAATGATTTATGCCAAGGGACATTAACGATTGCCGCCAGTGATATTATCTCGCGATTGTTACTTATCTCCCCTTTCCAGTCGTTCAAAAAGGAGTTTCCCGGCATCGATCTTTCCTTGTTAAATACCACCTCTTCTCAAGCCGCAGAGCTGGTGAAAAGCGCCAAAGCGGATTTAGGTTTTGTGATGGCACAAAAAGAGAGCCAACCTCTGCATTTTACCGAGCTACAACAAGTGAAATGGTGCGCGCTTGGTGATGGACTGCAAGCATGGCAACAAGGTTTAGCATCAGCGAATCTTGAAGAACCTACACTGATTCTGCTCGGTCATGATACCCGTACGCGCGATCTACTCGACCTTGCGTTACCAACGTTAAACCTACCAAATTATCGGGTCATGGAAGTGGGCAGCGTTGATGCACAAATCGATTGGGCAGAAGCTGGCTTTGGTGTCGCGATTGTTCCGGAGTTTTCACTGCATCCGAAACTGAACCTAAAAACCACCGTTACACCACTGCCTCAATTTCCGACGACCAGCCTTGGCTATATCGTGCGCCAAAATCAGGTGTTATCGCGGGCAATCAAACAGCTGTTAAATTGGGTGAGTGAAGAAATTGTTAGGGCGCAGAACGTAAAATAGCCGCACCATTTAACGAAAATGGCTCATTTTTCAGGCTATGGATGCTCATAATAAACTTTTCGACATGAGCGATTTTGTTACCAAAGTTGTCACTTTGTCGCGCCCTATTGCGTCGCAAGATTGGCAAGACGACTGATTTAATTACAGTTTATCATTTTTATGTACCGCACAGATCTCTCCCAGGGCAGGTTAACGATAACAACAATTACCCTGCTCCAACCACTTCCCCCTCGAAGTTAGTTAGAATGGCGCGTTGCTAAGCGCAGCCCGTTTAAGATCCTTGATTGTTTAAATCGCAGCCCTTTCGGCTAATTGGTTCAAACAGTTCAACGCACAGCGTATGCGTTGTATTGATATCTAGCCTGGCTAGATCTCTAACTCGGTATCACGTCCATTTTGTCAAAGCGAAAAAAGAAATTCTTGAATGCCGAAACTAAATCTAAACCGCGTGAAAAATTGCTCTGTTTTCTCTGATATCGAACGCTACCAAAAAGTACCATTCGCATTAGAGCCTAAATTCGATAAGCCAACCAAGAAACTCTGCCTCAGTGCAGGCCTATCGGATAAGCATCTTGCGCGCCGCTGGCAAGTGTTAGAGTCAATGACCGATAAAACACAGCTGCTTGATCCTTTCACGCAAAGTCACTATCAAGAATACTCACACAATATCGAGCACTTTATTGGCACCGTAAATATTCCGGTGGGCATTGCAGGACCTCTGCGAATTAATGGTTTGCATGCCAATGATGACTTTTTAATCCCTCTCGCAACCACAGAAGCGGCCTTAGTTGCCTCATATAATCGAGGCGCCAATCTGATCACGGCGGCTGGCGGCGTCAGTACGCTGCTGATTAATGAAGGGGTAAGCCGCACACCTGTATTTGCTTTTCAATCTTTGTCCCAGGCCGCGCAGTTTGTTAGTTGGGTGGTCACTCAGTACGATATTTTTCGCAACGTGGCACAATCAACCACAACGCATGGCAAGCTAAAAGACATCAACGTCAACATTGAAGGCAATCACGTTTATTTGCTATTTGAATTTCTTACCGGTGACGCTTCTGGGCAAAACATGGTAACGATTGCCACACATAAAGTGTTTCGTTACATTCTCGATCAGAGCCCTATCGCACCTGTTGAAGCGTTTTTGGATGGCAATTTATCGGGAGATAAAAAGGCCAATGCTTACACCTTGCGTTCTGTGCGTGGTAAGAAAGTCTCCGCCGATATTACTATTCCAGCGGAATTGGTTAAAAAGCATCTCAGTACAACCCCAGAAAGCATGGTCAAATTTGCCAAAATGAACACCGTTGGCGGCTTGTTAAGTGGCGCCATCGGCATCAACGCTCATTACGCCAACGCATTAAGCGCGCTTTATATTGCGTGCGGTCAAGATGCCGCCTGCGTTGCTGAATCCGCAATTGGAATTACCCGTTTTGATGTTGATCCTAACGGTGATCTTTATGCTTCCGTTACCTTGCCGAACATCATGGTGGGTACGGTTGGCGGAGGAACCGGCTTACCAACACAAAAAGCCTGTCTTGATATATTAGGCTTATACGGTAATGGCAAAGCCAAGGCACTAGCCGAAGTCGCTGCCGCGTTATGCTTAGCGGGTGAACTTTCGATTGTTGGCGCTTTTTGTGCAGACCATTTTTGCCGAGCGCACCACAAACTGGCACGTAAAGTCTCTGCATAGTCCCGATGCTTAAGCGTCCTGCCGACGCCACGCACTGTTGCTTATCAAAGCCGCAAGTGATTTCAGACTCGATGTTGAAATCCTATTGCTCAGTTTTGATAAGCAAGTTCCCAGCGCAAAACTGCCTTGTTTTCGATACACTAAACTCAATACCTGATGTTCATCTTTTGGCTAAAGCCAATAAGGTACAAGCCGTGATCACTGATAAAACCCTTACCTTCGCCACTGCTAATCTATTCAACTTCATTGAACCGCCTGGGGCATTTTATGATTTTGAAAATATTTACGAACGTGACGCATGGCAGGAGAAGTGCCGATGGACGCTCGATCAAATCAAGCAGTTAGATGCTGACATTATCGGCCTACAAGAAGTATTCAGTATTGAAGCAGCTAAAACCTTACTGGCTGACATCGGTTATCAATACTTTGCCACTGTCGATCACCCTCATATCGAAAGTGATTATATTTACTCTAAACCTGTTGTGGCATTGGCGTCTCGATACCCTATAAGCAAAGTATTTGCCGCAACGCCACCAACGTTTATCGAACATAGCTACCTTACCCAAATACCGGAATTTAGCCGCAAGCCACTCTGTACTGTCGTTGATGTACCAGATATTGGTGAAGTGGCGGTGCATGTTTGTCATTTAAAATCACAGCGCCCAACAGATAGCTCAGACGCTGACAATGCCCACTTGCTGGTTGGTCGTTGGCTATCAAGCCAACAACGCGGCTGGGAAGCGGTAATGCTGCGCCTGTTCATTGAGCAGCAGTATAAACAACACCCTATCCCAACGGTATTAATGGGTGATATGAATCAACCGTTAGACAGTGATATCACTGGGTTGCTCACCAGTAAAGTTGACCAAAACAATGAACGTTTGCATTTGCAAGACAGTTGGTTCATCTACCAAGATGCCGTAAAAAAAACACTTACCGACGTTAACAAATTATCAAGTGAGCAGTCATCCGAGCAAGATCTCCCGACGCTCGAACGTGCCCCAACACACTATCATTTCGCTAAAGGCAATGTATTAGATTATATTTTGCTTTCACAAGAGTTCCAGCAAGATTCACCCTATTCACTCGCCGATGTGAGCGACTATAAAGTGCTCAACTCGCATCTAATTAACCCAATCTACGTGAATGACAAACAAGCCAGTGACCACGCCTTTGTCGCCATCACGGTGCGTTTTGTGCTGTGACTTAACAGCCACATTTGCAATTGCATATCAGGTAGAGTTGAACTCTTTTTTATAGCTGGCAGAATAGTTTTAATTGATGCTCACTGCAGACCATTAAAAATTCAACACCTTGTAAATGAAAAGGATTTCGATCATGCCTTGGTATCACGTAAATACGATCACTGCCCGCGCCTTATTAGCTTTATCCCCTCTGGGAATGCTGATGCCCAATCCTGCTAACGCTAATGTAGGTAACACCCCAATTATTGGCGGGTTATTTAATTCAGCAGAAGTATTGCAAAATAACATTGTCTCAACGCTGTCTTACTCGACACGCTTAACTAGGGACATGACGTTATTCACAGTGGGCGGGGTCACACTAGAAACCTATTTACTCACCTTACCGTTAGATACTAAGACCAAAGCACGCGTGATGGCCCAGCTTGCAAATCCTGCTTATTCGATTCCATTGGGCTATTTTCTCTATCAATTTTATGACCGTTATACTGGTATCGGTAATGAAGACGCCTTTAAAGCCTATCTCCAAACCGTGTATGACGATCGTGCTTTAAAAGGGTTTGAGCATTCTCTCTTTCAAGTCAATGCTGCAGCGGATAAAAACGCAGAGAATGATGCGCTCGCTGAAGCAACCGAGCACAAAAAAGACCAAGCGCACCAAGAAGGCATCAAAGTTGATGGCGATTTTATGGCTGCGATGGTCACGGTTTATGATGCCTTGGTGCAGATTGGCGAATGGCAAGATTTAGAGCAACTACCCGCACAGTACACCTATCTAAGCAATAGTGAGCAAGACCTAGCGTTAGTTGCTCAAATTCAACCTATCGTTGTCGGAATTTTGAGCGAAGCTTCTAGCTCGATGGAAGATGGCGAAATGAAAAATGCACTATTAGCCATCATTGCAGATGATCAACCGGATCAACAAGATAAAACCAACAATAAAGCTCAAGCACTTACCATTACGCTGGTTGATTTTGTCCGTTTAAATGTCCTAAAAGCGTACCGCCAGTTTGTCTATCAAGATGAACGAGCCATTGCGCTCAATCATTGGCTGCAAGATGCCTTTGATCGTAAGCCAAGCAAAGCCATCAATTTTTTGCAATCTCAACAGCAGCGCCGTTTAGCGGTACAAATTACCGTGGATGGTTTACAGCAAGGACTAATAGAAGGCTTAGTCGACCCGCAAAAGCCATTTGTTGATGTGGCTTATAAGAACCATATTGAGCACCAAAAGTATGATGCGCCACAAACCGTTTCTAGCCCTGAGCATCAACAAGATATGCGTTTCCTACAAACGCTGGCAGAGCAAACTTACCAAGATCCACACTACCTACCCTTTTTTAAACGCTTATATGCCGACAACTATGCATCGATTGCGCGCGTTGGTATTTCATCAACCCCAACGATAAGTGTGCGTAACTTACCCATCATAAAAACGGGGGCAAAAGTCTCGGGTGAGCAAGGAACCGGTATTCCTAACTTCCATTTTGTTGATAGAGAAGAAGACCGCGCTTATTACTTTTTTGGCAATGATGCGCTGCAGCTTGATCGATTAATGCAAGCAAACAAAGTAAAGACCATGTTTGACCGCCTTAATTATCTAAAAACCCTCAATTGCAACGCGCAATATGATTGGAATGCTCACACCAGCTACGATGCGCTGGTCAATCTTGGCGCAGGTGAAGCTCTCCGTGATTTTGGTGAAAAACGTTGCGTACGTGAACTGCAAGAAAGAGCCCAAGTCGAGCAAAAGTTGACGCAAATACGGACTCAATTGATTAATGACATCAATGACTATCAAGCGATTCCAGTGTGGAGTTTCTACACCAAACTTTCACGGAAATGGGCGATTGAAAACAGCATAGAGCAGTATGCCAAACTTGATGGTAAAGGGATGCCCGACTACACGTTGATTTACAATCCTTGGCCAGATCATTTCGCTCATTTTGTTGGCCCATTCAGTGATGAAATTATTATGCCAACAGGGGAATTAAACCGACTTGATTATTGGATCACTCAAGTAGAGCAAACATATCAAACGGCCGGCGTTTACTCACGAACATTGTGGGGAATGGCAGGCGATCATGGCCTTGCGCCGGTTTACTACACACTTAATCCAGAAAAAGTGATCTTCCAACCACTAGAGAAGAAGCTTGGCTACGCACTCAATATTGAAAAAATATCGTCTGATGAAGGCGAAGGTCCAAAAATCACCAATGCACTCAATTATCCAAGTAACAAAGGAGCTGATGTTGTGGTTGCTTCCACCGCTGGAGGGAACTTTATGCTTGATTTATTTAATTCACAGCAAGGCTGGAAAACACAGCCCCACTATCGTGAATTAACCCAATGGCAGCCAATTAACCATCAAGCGGAGGCAGGTATCGATCTCATCGCAGAAACATTAGATGCACTCGGTGACACGCTTGATTATATGGTGATTCGAGAAAATCAGTGCAACGAAGAGACTTGCAAAGTCAGACTCATCGGAGAGCGCGACGGTAAGCGTGTTGATGAGTTTATAACCAAACAAGGCTACCGCTATTTCTACTCCGCACAGGATAAGCAGGCCAGTTTACTCAATGTCCACCAGCTAAACCCTTACCTTGCGTTACCGAATTCGCCTGATAAAAGCAAAGCGGAGTTTGAAACCTTTGCTGGTTATTATGGGCAATGTGTTCTGCAGGCAAAAGAAAACGACCCAAACACATGGTGTAATGAAAGCCAGTGGCGCGAACTGACACGCTACACACCGCGCCCCGACTCAGTAGTGCAATTGGCCAAACTTTATGCTGAATCTAGAGCGGGCACGATCAACCTTTTCCCTAGAGATGGTATTGGTTACAACACCAAAGTTCCCGGCCGTCATGCTGGTGAAAGTTATTTAGAAAAAGATGCGTTTATTGGTTTTTGGGGAACGCCAATTGGTGACAATGTCACGCCACTAATGACCGAAGAGAATGGCTCACTGGCACCCACCCTATTTGAATATCTCACTGGTGAAAAGGTTATCATCAATCAAAATGGCTGGGGTTATCCATCCCTGTTAAATCGTTTGGATATCCGGTATTAAATGATGCCATCATGCGCTCTCTAGCATTGTCATTGTGGAGAGTGCAATCATCAATACTGCCAACATTAAGCAGATCTCTACGACTACATCTTTTGAGCAAAGTACGCCATGATTTCAGCGCTGCTCATCTCTTTCGTTTCGTTACTAAAGCAGTAGTAGCTAGGACGTAAATCACTAAAATACTGCATCGTCATTTCCAACCCTTCTAACGTCGGGAACAGACCTACGGGCATGTTGTACTCACCCGTTGCTTTCAATCTATAAAACAGATGCGTACCACACTCGATACAGAATCCACGTTCTGCCCAATCCGAAGATTGATACAGCTTCACATAGCCTTTGCCTTCAATGGTTACTTTGGTTCCACACCTCACCGCAAAGTACGGCGCACCTCCCCATGTACGACACGATTGGCAATGACATACGGTAAATTTAGGATTAACATCTTGAGCGGTGATCTTTACCGCGCCACAAAGGCAATTCGTTTTCGCTTGAGTCATTTATCACACCTATCTTGGAGAAAAAAGGAATGCTGCGTTACGACAGCAAAACGCCCAACCACTATAAGAGCTAAAGCGTTAATTGATTTACCAAGCATAGAGAAAAAAATAAGACTGTATATAAATACAGTCATATTTTGTGAACATTGAGATAAATACAATCCTCAAATGTCAGTGCAGAGTGAACGACCTTTGAGGACAAACTTCAGAATTAATCGTTACCGTTGTCATGACCACGGTGATCGAAACACTGCCTTGTCACTAGCCCCCACTTTTCATCCTGATAAGCGTCTTCAACATAGTGGCCTGATGTGTAGTCTGTCACCACATCTCGCCAAAATTTAACGGCGTGATCTGCGCCAGCAACTTGTTTGATTTCCCATGAACCTTGCAGTTGCGAGAACAGAGTTGAAATAAACTGTTTACCCACTTTGTTCTTTCTAAAATAGGGGACGACATAAAAATCACAAATCTCGAATTCTTGTGGCGACTTCTCTTCAATTGCTGTCAGTGCAGCAGGAACGCCGTCAACATAAAGTAAATAGCCCGTTACTTTGCCGCCCAATTGTGGGTATATTTCAAACACACCATTTTCATCCGGTTTATCACCGATAATTTTAGAAAACTCCGCGGCGTAACCTTGATATAGATTGGCATACACGTGGGTATTGTGACTATCGACTTTGACTATGTTCATCAATAAACCTCTAATTTGATAAGTGTTACCTACACCTTCATGCTAGCATGTCTTGTCAGTTTCGATGATGAAAATCACTGCGATCACAATGTAAATGGTCAATTATTGACCCTGTAGAACAGGACGATCTATGCACCCTTGGGTTCGAGAAACAATTGCACGGCTCACGCCGATGGCGGATCCTGAAACCGCTTCAGCCATGCAAGCGTATATGCGCAATCAATTTGAATTTCTTGGCATTCAATCCGTACCAAGACGCGCCGCAATGAAAGCGCTATTAAGCTCCGCGCAACGCCCCTCGATTAATGAATTATCGACAGTCATCAATCAACTTTGGCAATTACCAGAGCGAGAGTACCAGATGGTTGCGCTAGATTTACTGATCGCCTACAAGAATCGGTTACCCGCCACCATACTAAACGATTTGCAACGATGGCTAACCACTCAATCATGGTGGGATACGGTCGATCTATTAGCTACGCATATTGCAGGAGAGTTGTTTACTCGTTATCCGGCTGAATCAGCGCCATTTTTGGTGCATTGGCGCGGGTCAGATAACATCTGGTTACGCAGAACGACCCTACTCTTCCAATTAAAATACAAAGCACGTACCGACGATGCTTTGTTATTTTCACTCATTACCGATAACCAAAGTGACACTGAATTTTTCATTCAAAAAGCGATTGGCTGGGCATTGCGTGAATATTCCAAAACCAATCCAGATGCAGTCACCCATTTTATCGAACAGCAAAACATTCAGGGCCTTGCAAAACGTGAAGCTCTCAAGTGGTTATCTAAACAAAAGAACCAGAGTTGGCACTGAATAACGTTCACATAGTGGCTATAGCCACTCATAAAGCCCCCTATAAAAGAAAAAAGGCGCATCCGTTTATCTTAACGATGCGCCTTTATATTGTGTCACGATGATAAATTAAGCTTAATCCGCTTCTAATGTAAGGGAAACACTGCTGCTGTCTTGATCGATATTAAAACGGCTATCGAGCAAGAAGACTCTTGATGCATCCACTTTCACCACATCAACCAAATACGCTTTTACCGCTTGAGCACGCTGCTGGGCTAATTTACCAAGCTCACCTTGTTCAACTTCTTGCTTGTTCAATACCAAGTTGTACAACGCGATATGCCAACGTTGGTTAAGATCTGCATCTGTGAGTTCGACACCCTTCTCATGCTGCTCATCTTCAATACTCTCACGGACATTCTCAGCTTCGTCGCCATATTGAGCTTGATAAAGCACTTTGAGTGCATCAGAAAGCACGCCTGAAACAGGCATCGTGCTCGCACTCAATTGAGCAGGAAGTTCAGCAACCTCCATTTTTGCCGTATCAGCGAGCAATTGGTTAAACTGCGCTAACTCAAGCGCTTGAGTATCTTTTGCCGCGTCAACAGCGCCATCAACACTTAAGGTCAATTTTGGACGTGTTTCTAGCGCTTTACCTAACGTTTGTAACTTCTCCTGCTCTTCAGCAGATAATGAATTCACGCCATAATCAAATGCGATAATGTTCAGCTCGTCATCAGAACCCGCCAGATTGGAGATAAACGAAAACGGCGCTGTCACCGCTTTCGTAATGATGTTGGAAATCGTATTCCAAATGATCGCACCGAGACTAAACTCTGGGTCATCAACATCACCCGAGACTTCTACACCCAAATCAATTACGCCATCGCTGTCTTGTAGCAAAGCAATCGCAAGCTTAATTGGTAGAGAGGTAGCTAAATCACTATCACTTTCTTGACCTAATTGAAGCTGGTCAATCACAACATGATTCGAACCTTTCAGCTGGTTGTTTTCCAGTTGGTAATTGAGCATCAAAGTCAATTGACCTTTATCGATGTAATGCCCGGCGTACGTACCTGAATATGGGTTGACGGTCGTGAGTTCGACACTTTTAAAAATGACATCAAGATCAAGGTATGGCTGTGCAAGTAACGGGTTGATTTCCCCCTTCACTTTAACCGGCGCGTACTTGTCAATGTTGCCACTAATATCCACGGTCGCTTTAGTACCCGGTACACTTGATACATGGCCGATCGTACCTTTAAGCTGCTCAATACCCGAAGAAAAGTTAGGCGTTAACGAGTTATCAGCAAAGAATGCCGAGCCATCACTAAAAGCAATTTTACGTATCGTCAATGCAAAAGGCTTTTGCTGCGAAGTCGTTGTCGATGGAGCCTTCGTCTTTGGCTTATTAACAGGCTTTGATGGCACTTTCGCGCTAGGCTGATTCGCCGCGGGTTCCTGTATTAAGTCGCCAATGTTGGTACTACGATCCTTGTTAATCACCACACGCGCATAAGGCTGACTGATACTCAAAGTATCGATATCGAGTTTAGATTGCTGCAAATCAAATTTAAATTTATTGACTGCCAGTGCACGCCATTTAACAAACGGCTTTCTCAACTTGTTATCACGAATCGACAGTTGATTAACCTGCACTCCTCCGCTCACCGCCACTTTGCCTGTCGAGTTGGCATTGATTTGCGCTTGAGTGCTAATTTCGCCCTTGGTTAAGGTCGCATTCACTGTGCTGGCTAAATACGGCTGAAACTGTGCCAATTGTAATGATTTGACATTAAGATCCGCCAATACTGCTTGTTGTTTGGCATCCGCCTGACCTTTAAGTGAGATGTCACCTTTACCATTAACCGATGTGAAGAAATCAAATTCGATCAGCTTAGAGAAATCACTAACAATTTTGCTGGTGGTCAAATTAATCGGTGACAGTACCCATTGGTTGGCTTTCGACGTCGCGATGTTTTCCGTCAGATTAAGCTGATAATCTTTGAGCTCAACACCGCCTATCGTAACAAGCCAAGCACTATTGGCTTCTTTTAGGTTCGCTTCTGACTCAATTGACTGTGGTTTATCGGCACTCTGCTCAGCTTTAATTTGTGAACCTGATTTCTCACTAACTTGCGCAGGTGAGCTAGGCATAAACAGCGGAACAAGATCCACGCCTTTTTGATCGACATTCGCCACCACATTCAGACCATCAGATGTAATAGCACCAATCTCTACAGTTTGCGCGTTGAGGTTCGTCGCAATATCGCTCACCGAGAACTGGTTCAGTGCCACAATCGACTTGTCACCCGCGTTAAAGTTGACTTGCTCTAGAGCCAATAAACCTTTGCTGGTCGAGATGCTCATCGCATCGTCTGCTTCCGTTTCACCAATGGTTTGAGCGATATGATACTGGGATGCAAAGCTCACCTGACCTGATGTCAACTTCGCCGCGAGATCGTTTTCAATAAAGCCCCACAAACGCGGCAATTGAATGTGATTGATTGCTACATCACCAACCACTTTGAGCGGTTTTAATTGAACTTGCCCATTAAGCGCTAACGTCGCGGAATCGGCATCAGTAATCAGCAGCTTATATTGGTTGATTGGTGCCGAATCACTCAACAAGCTTTGAGTAGAGAATTCACCGACAGTGACGTCGATATTAGGATAATGAAGTTGTGTTCCGCTAACTTCATCAAGGAAACGAACATCACCACCAGTCAGTTTAGTGTGCTTAATCTCTACTGGGAATAATGGTGCGTGACGATCAACGACTTGGTCCCCACTCTGTTGTTCTGCTTGCGCTAAGTCCGTTGCGCTATCTTTTGCTTCACGATTAGTTGTTGCATCGTTACGCGCAATGGCCGTTAACATATCACTAAAATTAAACAGCAACTTATTTTGATTATCGCAGCGTTCGATGTTGATAAAAGGTTTATCCAGCGTGATATATTCAACCGACACCGCGCCATTTAATAGCGACTGCCACATATTGACTTGGCTGCTGGCATGGTCAAATTTGATAAACGGTGTTTGATCTTGCTCTAAAATAGCAAAGCCTGTGATATCAACCTGCAACGTAAATGGGTTGATAGTAACGTCGGTTAATGTCACAGGACGATCGACCAACTTAGACAGCTGTTCAGGTATTTGCTGTTTAGCCACATACGGAACAAGTAAACCAAGGAAAACGGCATAACATAGGTAAGCACTTAACGTGTACGTACTCCAACGAACAACCCATGGCAAGGTACGAAACTTTGCCAACGCTGCTTTTATTTTGATCGACACGATGACTACTACTCCTACGTATATCGACTATCGCCCACACCTAATCAGCGCAAACGGCTACCGCTGTTCAGCGCTTTAAAGGATGGTTTTTTAGAATTATGGGTGGATGAACAGCGCCCTCGCAATCCAAGAGACGTGTTATGCAAAATTTTATTCTGCGTCTACTGGTATGTCTAGAGTAACGCTTAAATACCAGCACGAAACTCGTGTCGTTTGTCGCAAACGTGAGCAGTTAATAGTAAAAAAAAACCACTGCATAAAATCTATGTAGTGGTTAATGGGAAACAGTCTAAAACTCTGGTGGTTTTAGGAGCATTATTACCCTCTTACGATAGGTCAATATCCTTACTACCAAAAAGCAAGGTAGCAATAAAACCAACCGCATATGAAATCAGTAGGCCGATGACAAAAATTGCCATACCCGCAAAAATGCCTTCATTGGACGTCATCAGAGGAATAGCGACAATCCCTGATGGTCCAAACACGGTATTCAAACCAACGGGTAAGCCAAAGTACGAAACCAAACCGATGAAGAAACCACCCGCAGCACCACCAATACAAGCAGTCACAAACGGTTTTACACGTGGTAAAGTTACACCGTAAATAAGAGGTTCACCGATACCTAAGATACCAGGAATAATTGCACCACGGATTTGTGTACGCAGTGTTGATTCTTTTTTCGCTTTCCAATACAGCGCCAAAGAAGCACCTACTTGGCCTGCCCCTGCCATAGCAAGAATTGGGAATAGCGAATTGAAACCTTGAACTTCCATTAAGGCAAAGTAAACAGGAACAAAACCTTGATGGATACCAAACACCACGGAGATAAGGAATAAACCAGCTAACACAGCAGCGCCAAATGGATTATCGTTCAAATTCAAAAACAGCCACGACATCCCTTTAAATAGCACTCCGCCCACCGGCATGATCACGATGAAAGTAATTGCGCCCATAATAAGTAAAGTCACCACTGATGTCAGGATCATATCCAAATCATCTGGCATGAATCTACGTACTAAACGCTCAACTTGTGCACCAAGAATCGCAGCTAACAGCACTCCAATAATGTTACCGCGCGGGTCGATTGCAAAACCAAAGAAATCACTCATGCCCGAGTAGATACCAGAGGTTGCATCTGGGTTATACCCCAATACAAATAGCGAGGCTAAAATCGCGCCATTGACTCCAGAGCCGCCAAACGCTTGCTGGGCGTTATAACCAATCAAAATACTTAAGAACGCGAACAAGCCTTTGCCGAAGACCTTCATATAAGAAACAAGGCTTACAATGAATTCACTCGGGTCTTGGCCGATGATCATTGTCTGCTCTATCAGCGTGGCAAAACCGAGCAATAAGCCTGCAGCGATAAAACCGGGGATCAACGGGGTAAAAATGGTGGCAAACTTACTTAAAAAGCGTTGAACTGCACTGGTTTGCTTGCTCTTCATTTGCGACTTTTGTTGCTTAGCAATGCTATTGAGATCGTCGTTATTTCTCGACGCTGTCGACGCATTGCTTGAACCACCAAGACTTAAACTATCCAATATTTCATTGAGCATTTCTGCCGCTTGCTGTGCTTTTCCTGGGCCAAGAATGACTTGTAATTGTTGGTCTGATTCAACCACGCCCAAAACACCCGGAATGGCTTTTAAGGTTGATTCATCAACTGCGCCGGTGTCCGCTAATGACAGACGCAAGCGCGTCATACAGTTGCCGCCTTTTTCGATATTCGCACCGCCGCCGACCGCAGCAATAATGCTCTCTATGGTATTTATTGTAATTTTGGCCATTACAGGATTCCTTACGAACTTCTCAAATCAATGCCAAGAAGCTCAATAGCAAGTAGGTAATTTATGTTTTTCAGTTATTGGCTATGTTGTTTGATTAACAAAATACTTAGTTGGATGAGTTGTGACACTCCAATGCAAGACGAATAAATCCATCATTTTGCTCAAGAAGCGTTTTCGCTTGCGCAGCGTCCAGACCGGTTAGAATCATCAGGATGGCGGTTTTGCAATGACGCTGGCACTGCGACAAGGCCAACTCAGCTTCTTGTTCATCAGCCCCCGTCGCTTCCATCACGATATTGGCTTGGCGTTGGATCAATTTAGCGTTGGTCGCTTCAACATCCACCATCAAATTGCCAAACACCTTGCCACTGCGAATCATCGCGCCAGTTGTGATCATATTGAGTACCAACTTCTGCGCTGTCCCCGCTTTCATGCGTGACGATCCCGTTACAATTTCAGCGCCAACGACAGGCACGATCGCCACATCAGCAGCCTCAATCATTGGACAAGTTGGATTGCAGACAAGCGATGCAACAAAAGCGCCGACATTTCGAGCGTATTCCATTCCGCCAAGGACATACGGCGTGCGACCGCTGGCAGCAATACCAACAACAACATCTCTTTCAGTCAGGTTTAAATTGCGAAGATCGTCGACTGCAAGTTGCGGTGAATCTTCAGCATTCTCTACCGCTTTTAAAATCGCTTTATGACCACCAGCAATGAGGCCCACTACTTGCTCTGCCGGTGTTCCATAAGTCGGAGGACATTCGCTCGCATCAAGAATACCTAAGCGGCCTGATGTACCTGCACCCATGTAAATCAAGCGGCCGCCCACGGCAAATGCGGCTTTCACTGCATCAACCACTTGCGCGATCTCCGGCAAGACTTTTTCCACCGCGAGTGCCACTTTCTGGTCTTCGTTATTGATGACTTTCAGCATCTCTATGGTTGATAACGTATCAATGTTCTGACTGCTTTGATTACGGCTTTCCGTGACTAGGTGGCTTAGGTCAATTTTCATATCGTGCTCTTGCGTGTTGGCTTATCAATTTATGCGCTGGATGTTAGTGAATTAATTATTCAAAAACGACGTGCCACGTCACATAATTATTTATTCCAAAATCAGCCATCTGATGGAATAATTTGATCAGCCATTGTTAGCCACCATTGTCACAGGCGACCAAGACCACAAATAGAAGGCACTTCAAAAGAAATAACCGTTAGGATTTTTGGAATAATTTATTTCAACCAAATACAGGTAAAGTGATGAGCATCACAAATAAGTTGGTATCAAAAAGAACGCAACTCTCGACAAACGGCGTGAAGATTGCTGATTGGGTATTGGCAAACACCGAACAGGCGATGGCATTAACCAGCCAAGAGATCGCCAACGTGATTGGGGTGAGTCAATCGAGCATCGTGAAGTTCACCCAACGTATTGGCTTTAAAGGTTATAGCCAATTCAAACTGGCGTTAGCAGAAGAAGTCAGCCGAAAGCAGACGTTACAGGCAACCCCTCTGCATACCAACATTTCCGTCAATGACTCAACCCGTACCATTATCCAAAAACTGGTTAAAGCCAAAACCGAGGCGATTTTCAAAACCAGCGATGCCCTTGATTGTGAACGCTTTGATGATGCTATTACGCAAATAAACAGCGCGAACAAGGTGCAAATTGTTGGCATGGGCGCATCTGCATTATCAGCAAAGGATCTTGGTTACAAGTTGCTAAAATTAGGCATTTTGGCCATCACCGAAATGGATAGCCACGTACAAATAGGCATGGCACGAACACTGACTAGCAACGATGTACAAATTGTCTTTTCTTTCCAAGGCAACACCAAAGAGATCAACCTTGCGGCTGAAACCGCCAAGGAAAAAGGCGCAACGGTAATAGCGCTGACGTCACCGCAAAAAAGTGTACTACGCAATATCGCCGATATCTGCCTCGATACTGTGGCTGATGAATCAGCACACCGCGCTTCTTCAATGGCAGCCAGAACCGCTCAACAAGTCATTGCGGATGCGATTTTTATCACCTTAGTCAAACTGCGCGGAGATGATGGTCAAGATATGATTAATGAGATTGCTTCGCAGATTAAGCGACTTTAAATCAAGATTACTCGATGCGAACCCGAACAAAACGGGCAAACTTGGGAATATCATTGCTGGTGTATCCGTTGTGGCGGAAGGTTATTCGGCTGCCCAGCGGTGGTGGCGATTTTCGTAGCTCATCACTAAATCCACTGCCGATATAGAAACGCACACCGGGTTTCCACTCAACCAATACCGCACCCATTTGGCCTTTATACTTCCCCTTCCCCAACTTATAGCCCACCACGATTGCTTCATCGTCTTGATGTAATTTCAATTTGAGCAAATCCGAACTTCTACCCGCTTGGTAA
Source organism: Vibrio sp. N418 (assembly GCF_000222565.1). Lineage (NCBI taxonomy): Bacteria > Pseudomonadati > Pseudomonadota > Gammaproteobacteria > Vibrionales > Vibrionaceae > Vibrio > Vibrio sp. N418. Next base: position 21,921 of record NZ_AFWD01000032.1, on the reverse strand, counting down.
CGACTATCGATTCGGCGTAGCATGATCCCTTCACCTTGACGGTTATTAACATTATCAAGGTGACGAAACAGCTCTTGCTCAGAAGAAATCGGCGTATGCTCAACATAATCTACATGCTTCGCCTGCATTTTTTTCACTAGATAAAGAATGTTGTAATAACGCTTTTCGTAATCTCCTACTGCTTGTGGCATATCAAACAACATAAACTCAATTTTTTGCCATCCTTGCTCAACAGGCTGATGATCAAGCACCGTTTGCTGCACAAGATGAAAATTACCACGACCTGCCCATAACTCCCCTTCGAGAGGATAATCAGGCAATGGTTTGGTGAACCAAGCTGGAGCAACGATAACTCTGCCACTGCGCGTTCTTAGTTGACTCCCATCCCAGAGCGCTCGTATCCCATCCAATTTTTCACTTTGCCAATATTGCGTAATATCGATGCCCTGTTCATAACTCGTAGCCAACAATACAGGCATCATCGCCGATGGTTCTAGTGGCGTAATGGCGGCGTGCTCACTCGCGTGACTGCTTAATGAAAACAATAATCCGCTTGTGACGGCGCTCAGAGTGCGTTGCATGTTTTTCTCCGGTTAAGACTATTTCTCTCTCACGCTAACGCAAAAAATTTGAGACAGAGTATGAATTTAGCGCGCCATTGGTCGCAAACCTATCCGATAATTTTACCCTCGTAGTCACTGCTTCAAACTGATTCTTAATTTGAGAAACCCTCTTTCCAATTTAAGAATCCTCCAGCGCTATCATTTAATTTATTGTTTTTATTAAAAATAATTCTTGGCACATTCCATGCTCAACTCTACTTAAACCACGAGGAGTACAACTATGGAACTACGTAAAATTGAAACCAACAACGAGCTTTTAACTTTGGTGATTGACGGTAATTTAGACGCTGATGGTAGCCGTAGTGCCCAACCACATTTAGATGAAATTATCTCGGATCTTTCTCATCCCGAAATTGAAATTGACCTCGCTCACGTAGGCTTTCTCGATTCTTCTGGCGTAGGTGCTATCGTTTATCTATATAAGCGCTTGGTTGAACGTCGTCGTAATATGCGGATTGAAAACGCTACAGGACAACCATTAGAAATCATCAATCTGCTCCGAATCGATCAAGCAATACCGGTAAATTCACAAAAACACTAATAATAATAGGCGGTTGGCATGGTTACTTTTCGTAGATACATAGCCCTAGCTATGTCAATAATCTTGCTAGGTTGCACCAGCTATCCTGATGATGGACGCGGTGGCCTAGCAGAAAATCATATCGATAATAGTTTTTCACCGGTCATGCCCGACGAACCGCTTGGCCCTGAACATGGTCTGCGCTTCGATTGGCAACTGACCAAGCTTCATTTAGATGCATTAATCCGAGAAGGCGCTCGCTGGTGCTTCCCTGCTGCCGTCGTGCAGGCAATCGAAAAACAGAACCGTATTGCTCGAGAGCTCGAGGGAGGCCTGATGCTGGATGCGGCAAATGATATTGTCATTCAACGCAAACGTCTCGGTGAATTAGAACGCCAGCTCGACTATGTTACCTCTCAAGCCAATTGCGTACCTCCAATCAACCAAGATGCATTTCGCATGCAACTTGCCGTCGTCGATGAATTGTTCAACCTACTCAACGTCGACAATCAGTTTGCGTTTAACTCGACGGAAGTAAACCCCAAATACATGGGGCATCTCGCCAGAGCCGCTAACATCTTAAGTGAGAATCCAAGCCTAAACCTCTCTGTGACTGGCCATGCTGATGCAACCGGAGACGATCTCTACAACAAAAAATTGGCCATGGATCGCGCACAACAAGTGAAACGTTACCTGATTATTTTTGGCCTTAATCCAACCCGAATTACTACCCACTCATTGGGTGACTCGCTCCCTCTATACGATGGCACCACGGAAGGCGTCAAATTAACCAACCGCCGCGTCAGTATTGAAGTTATCGCCACCAAAGAGCTAGCAGAGCAAAATCCACTAGGAGATTATTATGCGTTGGATTAACACCCTGTTCCTCACCCTGGCCCTATTGGCTGGCAATACATTCGCGAACCAATCCAGTGATCAAGTGTCGCAAGAAAAAGTGCAAATTGGCGACATGATCCAGATTAATCTGCCGGGAGAGAGCTCGTTGAATCGTGGCTTTCAAGTGGATAAACGTGGTCGTATTGATCTACCAGAAGTCGGAACACTCTACGTGGCGGGTTACAATGAAAAGCAACTGTCCGAGTCAGTTTTAGCCGCGCTGAACGAAGTCTATCGCGATGTTTCTTCCGCCAGCGTTTATATTGCGCAACAACAAATCCTGATTTCAGTGCAAGGCTATGTCACCTCGCCCGGTGAATATACTTTACCCAAGAACGCCAATATTCAAACGGCACTGCACGCTGCGGGTGGTCTCCGTTCCGGTGCTCAATTGGATAACATGCTGCTCAAAAGAGGCAACGGTAAGCAGAGCTTCAACTACAAAGCCTTCCTCGATTCTGGTGATGAATCGCTGCTACCTCATCTCAAATCGCTCGACAGCCTTTTTGTCCCGGCCTCACCACTTGTTGGCAACATCGAACAACAATTTGATGCAGCAAAGCAAGCCAATGCGGGGGACAGTGCCGATAACCGCACCGCCATTAAAGTGTTTGGCGAGGTCAATGCGCCAGGTTCGTTTTCTTTTAAACCCAATACCGATTTGGTCGATATTTTAATGCGTGCTGGTGGTGTAACTCGTTATGCCTCGGTAGAGCAAATCCGTGTGATCACCAACAACACACCGCAAATGTTTAACCTAAAACGTTATCTCGACAGTGGGGACGAATCCTTACTGCCCAATTTAGCTGAAGGGACGACTATTTTCGTCCCTAAACAAGAAGAAGAGATTAAAGCCGGGGCAAATGTTGTCTACATCATGGGGGAAGTAGCGCACCCCGGCGCCTATGAGGGTAAATCGGGGGCGTCCTTTATGGATATTCTCGCCAACGCTGGTGGCCCAACCCGTTTTGCCGAATCACGTCAAATCCGTCTTATCAAAGCCAGCGGTCGCGTGATCAAATTCGACTTAACCGCCTACACCGAAGGATTAAGTGGCCAAGGTCCCCCTAAAATTGGTCCTGGTGACGCGATTTTTGTTCCTGAAAAGACCGACATGAATGAAAAATCATGGTTAAAAATCGCTCCCGAACGCGCGGTCAGTGTAATCGGAGAAGTTGTTCGCCCAGGCCGTATTGAATGGTCAGATGAAATGGACTTAATGGATCTGCTTGCTCACGTTGGCGGCCCAACATTAAGAGCCGACACCACGAAAATCGAGGTGGTTAATGGCGATGGCAAGCTGCACACATTTAACCTCGATGAATTTATTTTAAATGGAGCCCCACCGTACGACCTACCCGTAATTAGTGCTGGTTCTATCGTGCGTATCCACGATTTACCGCAAGATCCATCTGACAACAAATCCCAATGGGTTCGCCAAAGCTCCGACGCCTCAATTTACGTCTTTGGTCAAGTTAACTCTCCGGGCCGCTACCGTTTTACCAAAGAGATGCATTTTCTCGATATTCTTTCAGCTGCCGACGGGCCAACCAAAGATGCGGATATTCACAATATTCGCGTCACGCACCGTGACAAGAGCTATTCAAAAGTGAGTAAACTCAATCTATCACTTTATTTTGAAACCGGTGATGAATCGCTGCTCCCCAACGTTGTTATGGGCGACACTATTTATATTCCTGAAAAAGACAAAAATTGGCTCGATCAAAGTAAAGAATCAACCGTGCGCATTTTGGGAGCAGTCAACAAACCCGGTCGCTATGTATTTAACGACAACATGACCATCTTGGATGTGCTTGCAGAAGCTGGCGGGCCAAATGACAACGCCTATGTAGAAAAAATCTCTGTGGTCAATATGTCTTGCTGCCAACAGCAAGCCCGCACCTTCAACCTGATCGAATTCAGTAAAACTGCGAACATCTATCAACTGCCCGTTATTCGTGCTGGCGACACCATTTTTGTGCCCGACCGTCGAGATACCTTTCTTGAGAAAGCACGAGTCGGCCTAGAAGATATCCTTCGACTGACTACCACGATTGTACTGATTGGAGCCTTATAATGATTCCAGCCACACACAATGAAATTGAGCAAATCTACTTAGCGGCAGAGCAGCAGCAATCGAGGTCAATTTGTGTTACGGCCTGTCATTCTGGTGACGGTGTAACCTCAGTTGCAACCGCATTGGCAGAGCGTTATCTCCTTGCTGGACAATCCACTCTGCTTGTCGATCTAAATTTGTTTCGTTCGAATTTCCAATCTTCACCATTATTGACACAAACAAGCGACGAGCCCATCAGCTGGTTGGAACAAATAGATAGCGGTCGCGTGTTCACCGGCATCATAAAACCCACTTTGCAATCTGACATTGTAAATTACCGTAACCCACTCTACTTAGAGAAAAAAATCGAAAAATGGTTGCTTGAGTTCGATCGTGTCATCGTCGATACGTCGCCATTATTGCAAGTCAATCGTGGCAATATCTCGGCACAGAGTGTCGCCCAAGCCTGTCAACATACTTTACTGGTTGTTCTTGGCGCACGGACTAGAGAAACCCAGCTCAGCATGGCAATGGAGCTACTGAATCGCAGTGAAAGTACGTTGATAGGTTGCGTGATCAACAGTAAATATCAGCCTACTCTTGCTCAAGAAATGGTCCGCGAGATCAATCGCTTTACCTGGATTCCAAAAGGGTGGCGCGATAACTGGAGTGCGAAACTATTAAAACATGAGTTACTGACCTTAATCGCGTAAATTCACGGAGGATAATCACTATGTCATTTCGTTCAAAAACCATTATCGGAATTGCACTGATTGAAGTGGTTTTGCTGGTTATCTTAGTATTCAGCGCGATGCGTTTTCTTTCTCAATCCAACGAGCAACAACTGTTACAACGTGTCACCACTACTTCGCAAATGCTTGCAATAGTGGCTGAAAAGCCATTGATAAAAAACAACATTAAAGACCTTGAGGTACTAGCAAACCAATTTTTAATCGTTGAAGACCTCGCCTATATTCGTATTGCCAATAACGGCGAAGACTTAGTTTGTATGGGTGATAAAACCCTGCTTGAAAGAGCGATGTCGGTCGATTCAAATTTAAATACCACTAACGATGGTGTCTTTGATACCCGCGTCCCTATTGGCGACAGCGGCGCTTATATTGACATGGGATTTCGTACCGATGCCATTAGCGCCATGTTGAAACAAGCTCGCCAATCAATCATCTCAATTGCCATTATTGAAGTTATCTTAGTCGCATTTTTTTCTTATATTTTAGGTAGTTACCTTACTCAAGGCCTTACTCGCCTAACCAAAGCAGCAAATACCGTATGCCGTAACGGTCCGGGCTTCCAACTTAACGAACATTCTAAAGATGAACTGGGCGATGTCGCTAGAGCCTTCGATGCCATGTCAACCAAACTGGAACAAAGCTACGGCTCATTGCAACAAGCTCGGGCTGAAGCAGAACAAGCCTGTGAATCAAAAGGCCGCTTCTTAGCATCAATGTCTCATGAAATACGTACACCAATGAATGGGGTTCTGGGGGTATTGAATGTATTAGAAGAAACAAAGCTAACTAGAGACCAACGTAAACTCATCACAACCGCAACGGATTCTGGTCACTTTTTGTTGTCAGTGATTAATGACATCCTCGATTTTACCCGCATGGAGTCAAACACCCTAATTCTCGACAACTCACGGTTTGATTTCCGCCGTTGTGTCGAAAGTGTGGTTGACAGTTTTATGCCCTTAGCCAAAAACAATGACCTAATTCTACATTGTTACATTCCCTCTCAAGTGCCAGCCAGAGTTCGTGGTGATGAGAATCGCATTAAGCAGATCTTGCACAACTTAATTGGTAACGCGATTAAATTTACCAAACAAGGTAGTGTCTCGATCAAGATTGATTCTCGTTCGCTCGATGATGAAAAAGTCGAGCTAATCTGCAGCGTAACCGATACGGGTATCGGCATTAAAGCCAGTGCACTCGATTACCTATTTGAAGAATTCACCATGGTTGATCAGAGCTACTCACGGATACACGAAGGATCAGGGCTTGGACTTGCCATCTGTAAACGCTTAACCCAAATGATGGATGGTCATATGGAGGTCAGCAGTGAACCCGACGTGGGTAGCACTTTTTCTTTTTCGATCACGCTTGAACTGGCTGATGAATTACTCGGCGATGTAAATCCAATCCGCATCAAAGCCACTCCTCTTGATCCGAACACCCGAATTTTGGTCGCAGAAGACAATCGCGCCAACCAACTGGTTATTAAGAGTATGTTTAGTCATGCAGGATTAAATCTTGATCTGGTCGAAAATGGCAATCAGGCCGTTGAACAAGTACAAAAGTATCAATACGACCTGATCTTCATGGACATTTCCATGCCAGAAATGGACGGAATGGAAGCCTGCAAAGCCATACGAGCGCTTGATGACCCACATAGCGCCAACATTCCAATTATCGCGCTTACTGCACATGCGCTGACTGGTGACAAAGAAAAATTCTTAGAAGTGGGAATGAACGATTACTTATCAAAACCGGTACGATTGTCACAACTAATTGAAAAAATTAATCTATTCTTAAATAGTGAAGATGAAAAATGCGCCGACAAGGAAGTGTTCAGCGCGACAGATATTGTCGATGAATCATCCCTATCCGCCAGCGATGATAGAAATAAAGTAAACAACGAGGAGATCACCGTGAACGAAGAACTCGTGGATGAAGAAATTTTGCAGCAAATGATTCAAGACACCAGCGCTGATGTCTTACCTCTGCTAATCGATCATTATGTCGAAGAATCAAAACAGCGCATCGAAACCTTGAATACGGCGTTTATCGAAAAAAATGCTGAAGTTATAGAATTCGAGAGTCACACACTTGGCAGTTCATCCTTAGCACTTGGCAATCGTGTATTATCGGATCTAGCGCGAAAAATTGAGCGCTTGTGCCTTGAAGGCCATCCAGAACAAGTTTTCGACTATCACCAAGAGTTAATTGAGCTTGCTCAACACTCTTTCGAAGCCATCATTCATAGAAAAACGCTAGGATTCACCCAAACCGCTGAATAAATCATCGGTTGTGACGTGACAACAAGGAAGTGCCAATGAAATCAAAAGTACTTTTAATCGAAGATTCTACCTCACTGGCAGTGTTGTATCAGCAGTATGTCAAAGACGAGCCTTTTGACCTTTTTCACGTTGAAACAGGCCGTGAAGCGATCGCATTTATTGAGCGTAATATCCCTCAACTGGTGATCCTTGACCTAAAATTACCCGATATGGATGGCCAAGATATTCTTGACTGGATTGTCGAGAATCAAGTTCCCACCTCGGTCATTGTCGCGACTGCGCACGGTTCGGTTGATGTTGCCGTCAACTTACTACAGAAAGGCGCTAAAGATTTTATAGAAAAACCAATCAAAGCCGACCGTTTGAAAACATCGATTAATCTGCACCTTCAACGTGCCAAACTCGAAGATTTGGTTGAAAACATCGAGAGCAAATTTGATCGCCAACGCTTCCATGGTTTTATTGGTAGTAGCTTGCCGATGCAAGGTGTTTATAAAATAATCGACTCTGTAGCCCCAACCACCGCCAGTGTGTTTATTATCGGCGAAAGTGGTACCGGTAAAGAAGTGTGCGCTGAAGCGATTCATAAAGAGAGTAAACGCCGTGATAAGCCGTTTATCGCAATCAACTGTGGCGCAATTCCTAAAGACTTGATGGAAAGTGAGATTTTTGGTCATCTAAAAGGGGCATTTACCGGCGCAACAACCGATAGAAAAGGCGCAGCTACGGCAGCCAATGGCGGTACCATGTTCCTTGATGAACTGTGCGAAATGGACTTGGAAATGCAGAAAAAATTGCTGCGTTTTCTCCAAACAGGCACGTTCACTCCTCTGGGTGCCAACAAGGAACAAAAGGTTGATGTTCGCATCATTTGTGCGACCAACCGCGATCCTCTAGTGGAAGTTGAAGAAGGCCGATTCAGAGAAGATTTATATTACCGCGTACATGTCGTGCCGATTGAAATGCCCCCGCTACGCGAACGCGGTGGTGACATTGCTACGCTTGCCTCCCATTTTCTAAAACTGTACGCGAAGCAAGATCAGAAAAAATTCCGCACTATCAATAAAGACGCAGAAGCGATCTTAAAACGCTACGCATGGCCAGGTAACGTTCGTCAATTACAGAACATACTGCGTAATATTGTCGTGCTCAATAACGATGAGCGTTTAGCGGTGGAGCATTTACCGGCACAAGTGGTGCAATTACGAAAAGCCGCCAACGTAACGCGAACGGCCAATGTCGATAATCACTCTTCCCCTGCAGCTCAAGAGCATATTGTGAATGAAACAAATCACACCGCCACGTCACAAAGTGAGAGCTCCAATATAAGTGAGTCGGCCATTCGCCCTATGTGGCAGATTGAACGTGAAGCCATTCAGCAAGCGATTGAACTGTGTGATGGCAACGTGCTCAATGCAGCAGTACTACTCGAACTGAGCCCGTCTACGGTTTACCGTAAAAAACAGGCTTGGGAAACAGAAGATGAACAAAACTTCGTCCAGTGAGATTTGGTTAATAGTCGATAGCCGCCAGTTTGGCGGTATCGAAACGCATGTTTTGCAACTCGCTCAAGGGCTAATCGCCCATCAGCAATTGGTAAAAGTATGGCTAGTGAGCCGCTATTCATCGCCGTCACCTATCTGCACGAAGCTAAAAACACTAGGAATAAACTATGATTATCTCGGCGGTGATGATGCCCAAGCAAGTCATCTAAGGGCGCTTTCCAATCTTATTCACTTACTCAAACAACAACGACCATTACTGGTTCATGCCCATGGTTATCGTGCGAGTATCCTAAGCAAAATTGCTAAGTTACTCACTCGCAGCCATCAAATATCCACCTACCACGCCGGTGAAAACCCAAGCGGCCGAGTCAAACTCTATGATTGGCTCGATCGCATCAGTGCCTTTGTATCTAACCAATCGTTAGTCGTTAGCCACGCCATCGCCGATAAAATTCCGACTCATAGCCACTACCTCAATAACTTTATTGACTGCCAATCCATCTCTTTTCAACATGGCCAATCCATCGCTTTTGTTGGCCGATTAAGTTCAGAAAAAGCACCCGACCGATTTTGTCGTTTGGCCGCTAATTTCCCTTCACTCCACTTTGATATTTATGGTACCGGCCCTCTCAAACAACAAATCGACACCATTGCAGGTAAAAACGTTCACGGCCACGGCCATCAAAGTGAAATGGATACTGTCTGGCCAACCATCTCAGTATTGGTGATTTGCTCTGAATTTGAAGGATTACCTATGGTCGCTCTAGAAGCAATGGCTCGCGGTATTGTCGTCATTGCTAGCCGAGTGGGAGAACTGCCGAACTTGATTATTAATGGCGAAAACGGCTGGCTAGCCCACGATGAAGCCACTTTCAGCGAGCAATTGCAGCTGTGGAAATCTCTGAGCGATGAGGGACAGTTAGCAATGCGTGTCAATGCCACCAACACCATTCATCAACATTACTCTCAGCAAGCGGTCATTCCCAAATTGCTAAAAATCTACCATGCAGTTTCAACTCAGTTTGACTCTCAAATTGCGAACTAAACGTTCAACATCGCACAATTTCAAATATTTGAACTAAATTTCAGATACTTACACTGACAAAGCTATTGGCATCTAGATTGCTCTATTACCACTATGATAACAACAATGTGGCGGGCTAGCGGATGACTGATATAACAAAAATCTTATATGTTCATTATGGTGAGAACTGGATTCGAGGTAGTGAACAATGTCTACTCGACCTTATTCTCAATCTCAATCGCCAACGCTTCGAACCCATCGTGTGGACGAATAACCCGGCACTGTTGCCCTTTCTAGAGGCGCAAAACATTGAATACCAATTGGATGACTTTACGTTGCTGCTCGGTTGGCAGGAGCCAACCTTTGACTTAAAAAGCTGGGCGTCGTTGGTCAAAAAAGGACAGCGGCTGGTCAAGCAGCGCAATATCTCATTGGTTCACATCAATAGTGGCGCTCCGTGCCAGTGGATGGCTGTCGCAGCGCGGTTATGCCATTGCCCAATGGTCACTCATTTACACAGTGACTACCTAAGCCGTGACCGCGTCACGCTCGGCCTGCACATGTCACCACATATCATCACCGCCAGCGATGCCATCTCTCAAAATTTGCGCCTTGACGGTTACCCAACTGATCAATTGTCGGTCATACATAACGGCATCAACATCGACGCCTTACAACAGCAAAAGACGGTGGATATTCATCAACATCTTAGTTTAAATCCAGACACGAAAATTTTTACCACGGTCGGTTCGCTCATTGAGCGAAAAGGCGTCGACCGTATCATTCAAGCACTCCGTTACCTCACTTTAGAATATCCGAATAGCCATCTGGTCGTGATTGGTGAAGGTGAGCAAAAGCAGCAACTGATTCAACTAACCCATGACATGCATTTAACCGCACATGTCCATTTCGTTGGCGAACAACACAATGTGGTTGGTTGGCTAAAGGGATCTGATGCGTTTGTTAGTGGTGCCCGCCAAGAAGCCTTTGGTTTGGTTGTCACTGAAGCGGCTATTGCTAAAACCCCTATTATCGCCCCGTATGAAGGTGGGATTCCCGAGATAGTTCAACATGGCGAAACGGCGCTGCTTTACGTCAATAATGGTTACGCGCCATTACTCAATATGATGCGCTGTATTCACTCTCATCCCACTGAGTGTCTTGAACTAACTAAACGAGCTTATCAAGTCGTCTGCGACCATTTTAATCATCAGCGTTATGTCGATGATATTTGTGCGCTCTATCAGACCTTGCTTGAGCAGCAACAACCTAGCCGACCTTCTCTACTGAATAGCTTTAAGCCTTTGAAAACCGCGTTTTCTAATCGTCACAAGTCACTTTCTGGCCGCAATAAATAGGAGTTATCTATGACTATGATTCATAACGTGATATTTGACCCTATTCCGTTTAAGGGCGGTTCAAAAATCGCCACGAGTGAAGCCTTGAGGCAATGTGATCGCCAACAAGTCACTTTTACGGTTCTGACCGTTGATCGCGACTTCTGGCAAAACAGCATGTTTGCGAATCAACATCGCGTTAACGTGCTACCTTTGATCGCACTTCCATGGGTAAGTAGACAATATTCTGGTCTATTCTATTGGCTCAATCAATTTTACTTCGCTTTAGCACTGCTCTGTTATTGCATTCGACTGCCTAAAGTCGACCATGTTATAGGGGCGTCAGGTCCCGGCATTGATATGGCGATTTATCTTGCCCAATTAGTGCATCGTTTTTCGATTGTTCAACTCATCCATGGCAACGTAGCCACTTCACGCTCAATTGGTTGGTGCTTAACGCGAGCACAACAGATTTTCTATTTACCCTCAGCGCATCAAAGCATGGTGAACGCCTTGCAATGCTATATCCGTCATCATACAAATATCGAAGATGTCGATGCCGTAACGCTATTTCACATCAAGTCGAATCATTTCCACACTTTCGTCAACGGTCTTGCCAAAGAGAATTGGCCTTCCAAAACGATGGCTCAGATCCCAACCTGCTTCTGGTGCGCTTCAACGCTAAAATGGAAAGGGCTCGATCTATTTGTCGACACACTCCGTCAATTGCATACCACTCATGCCGTGAAAAGCCATATCTGTTTTATCCAACCTAAAGAGATCATGTTGGAGGTCTCGAGTGCCCCCATCGCTCTAAGGCATACAAAATGGTATCAAGACCCCAACAATCTCGATGACATTCGTCGCGGATGTAATATTTTTGTTTCGACCAGCACCAAAGAGCCCTTTGGCCTATCGATTTTAGAATCGCTTGCTGCGGGGATGTGCGTCATCATCCCGCAAGACGGTAGCTATTGGGATTTACAGTTAACTGATAAGGTTAACTGCATCAAATACAAAGCGGGCGATCCGTTTGCGCTAAGGCAGGCCATTCTCTCGGTCTACACTGACCAACACTTATTACAAGCAACCCAACAAAATGGCATTCAAATCGCTCAACGCTATCGTGCCCATAAAACCTATTCACAGATCGTTGCAGGCGTGAGTGGCCAGTTAGTCGACAACGAATTAGCCGAGTCCGCATGGCTAGATTATGAATAGTCCACGTGTGACAACGCCATCGGGACAACACGCTGAGAAAGCGACGAGGATGGGTGCTTGGAAAGAAATGCTCCTTTACGGTTCAGCACTGCTGATGATGAAAGGCGCCTCACTCATTACCCTGCCATTTATGACCCACTACTTATCGGTTAAGCAAATTGGCCAACTGGAGTTACTTGCCACCAGCACGGTGTTGTTTACTATGCTCACTTCGCTCTCCATGCATGAAAGTTTGTATCGGTTCATCGCGACGCTAGAAGACAAACATCAGCAACGTGAACAAACCAATCGGCTCTACATAACGGCGATTTGCATCTCGTTGCTCGTCGTGACGATATTATTTGGCCTCTATAAAGGGCTCCAACTGCTTGCGCCCTCACTCATCCTCTTTCACTATTTCACGCCGATGCAATGGATATTGATTGCAACTGCGGTGGTATTGGAAAGCGCTCTAGCCATCAGTTTGGCGTGGTTAAGATTACAGGGTCGAGCCGAGGTGTTTTTCAAACTTAGCGTGGTTAGTGTAACCTGCCAAGTCAGCTTAATTTTATTGGTCGTCCGTTTTTATCCAAGTGTCACCGCCGTCTTTTGTGTCGGTGTTGCAACCGCATTACTGCAGTGTCTACTTTTGCACTGCTACCATCGTTTTCACCTTCAACTACTCACTCCTACACAAATTGCCCATTACTTACGCTATTGCTTGCCGATTATGGGCTCCGCTTTGATCGCCTTCGGTCTAAACGGGGGAGAACGATGGATTGTGGCACAAACACTCAATCTTGAATTACTCGGGCAATATGCTATTGCACTTAAATTTGCCCTCGCCGTTGGAATTTTGTTGCAGCCATTTCATATGTGGTGGATGCCAAAACGGTTTGAATGCTGGCAAACACAAGGCGCAAAAAAAACAGCACAAAATAGTCAAGCCGGGATTGTGTATGCCTGTGTAATGTCACTTGGCGTAGTGTGGCTAGCAAAATGGTTTATCATTCTCTATTTGCCTAGCCACTATTCATTGGCGGTCAATTTAATCGTGATGACTGTCGCCGCTATGTTGTATAAAGAGCTCGTAGAAATCGTCAATATTGGCTTACTTAAAAGCCAGCAAACACGCCGTTTACTGCTGGTCAATCTCATCATCACCGCGACTACATTGTTGATGCTTTTTGTCATCATGGTAGTATTGGATTATCGGTCTATTTGGCTCATTGTCACAATGGTCGCACTCGCGCAACTGAGTCGTTTTATCGCCGTTTTTATCCTCAGTCAGCAGCGCGCCCCTTTGCCTTATCATTCAGCCTTAAGTGTCTTAATTCTAATCACTTCCTTTTTTCTGATTAGCGCCTTTGCTGATATTCCAACTACATTGATGTTTATTCTTGCCTTTGTTCAACCCGCAATTTTATTGCTCGCCGCGCAACAGCTCGGTGTCATTAATTTTCCTTATCACGCGGTAAAACTCGCATGGCAGAGATTTCGCGTATGAATAAAACCTTACCAATGCCTCATTTAGTCACCTTAATAGTTGTTTGTCTGATCTTATCCATTGCATGGCTGACCAATCCGAGTCCTGCGTTTATTATCGCGCTAGGGCTACTGCCCCTTGGCGCTTTATTTGTCGTCAACCAAACCTTTTGGATGGTGAGCTTGTTTGTGCTGTTCTCTTTTTTCCGTATTCATGAAGCTTTTCCTGCTATTTACAACTTACGTATCCCGTTATTACTCTCTCTAGGTGCATTGAGTGCGTTATGTTTTCATATTCTAATCAGTAAACAAATCAAACCGTTTTGGCACCCATGCCTTGGGTGGTTAATCGCTTTCTGGGTATTGATTTTTATTGGTGTTATCTTCGCCTCGAACCGCGGGGTTGCCTTTGAATATTTCAAAAATGTCTATTGGAAAATTATCGTTATGACGCTGGCTATCGCGTGGTTAATCTCCAGTGAATTAAGCCTAAAGCGCATGGCCATCATGATTGTATTAGCAGGTTTGATGATTGCCGGCGTTGCGATTAATAATACCTTTAGTGGCGTTGGACTGGTTGAAGGCACTCGAGTCACTATTGGTCGAGATTTAGGCTCAATGTTGGGTGATCCTAATGACCTTTCATTGGTATTAATGTTTCCTTTAGCGTTTTCTCTAAGTTTAATGATGACAAAAAATCTCGGCTGGATTCGATTTCTCGGTGCATTGTGTACTGTGGCAGCTTTTTACGCTGTGATTGAAACTCAAAGCCGCGGCGGTCTACTCGGAAGTGTCGCTATTTTAGGCATTTTTGGTCTGAAATATATTCGTTCCAAGTTCTTGCTCGGACTACTAGGGATCATCGCCACCATCGTACTGTTTTCAGTGGCGGGCATTTCCGAACGGCAATCAGGGGGCAGCAGTGAAATAGGCGTCGATGAGTCCGCAATGGGTCGCCTATATGCTTGGGAAGCGGCGTTTAAAATGGCGTTAGATCGACCGTTAACCGGGGTTGGCATCGACAATTTTTATTTCAATTACTTTTATTACTCCTCACACTGGGATGGGTTAAATCATGCCGTGCACAGTACTTGGTTTGGTGTTCTTGCGGAATCTGGCTTCGTGGGATTATTGGTGTTTATCGGTATCATTGTCACTGTAATCAATACCAGCCGCAAAAATTTAAAAGCACTAAAAGAAAGCCAGCATACCTTCTCTCCTTATGTTCAAGCCACTGCCTTTGCTATCTACGCGAGCTTAGTCGGCACCATAGTCTCCGGTACGTTTTTAACTCAAGGCTTTAATTGGCCTATTTATATCCTTGCAGGTCTCTCGCTTGCCTGCCATCGCATTATTCAAAACGATTCTCAAAATGACAATCAAACAACAAACAACAAACAAATCATCGTAACCAAATGATTTATAAGCACTATATCTTTGGCACACTATGTGCCTTGTTTATTAAAACAATATCGATAACGAGGTGCTTATGTCAGTTGCGTCACTCAAAATTTGGCTACAAACTCACCCAAACCCACGCTACCAAAGACTGTTTGAGTGGCTAAAAAAGGCCCGCGCAACCGGCGTACCTACGCCACGTTGGTTTAACGTGACGATGTTTCATTTAGTGCAATTCTTTTCCTTAGTCAGCCAAACCATACTGCGTCTGTTTGTGTATACGCCAGCATTCAAAGGCCGCACCGCACAATGTGGTCAACAGCTTTATCTCTACGGCGGAATACCTTTTGTTTCAGGCCCCCTTACATTACGGATTGGCCATCAGTGCCGAATTTCTGGCCACACAACATTCTCTGGCCGAGTACAAAGCGGTCAACCCGAACTACTGATTGGCAGCAATGTCGATATAGGGTGGCAAAGCACAATAGCGGTCGGTAAAACAATCGTCATTGAAGACAACGTACGCATTGCCTCAGGTGCGTTTATCTTTGGTTATTCCGGTCATGCTCTTGATGCTCAGTTACGTTCCCAAGGGGCCCCTGACGACGATGCCAACGTGGGTGATATCACCATCAAACAGGATGCATGGATTGGCACCAATGTGACCATCTGCCCCAATGTCACCATCGGCGAAGGCACAATCGTCGGAACCGGCAGTGTCGTGACTCATGACCTTCCCGATTTTGTGGTTGCTGTCGGTAATCCGGCGCGAGTCGTCCGCCATTTAAAGGAGCAAGACTATGCGTGATATGATTGTTTTTGGTGAAGATTTTGGTGGTCTGCCATCGAGCACTCAACACTTAATCCGACACCTTCCTAAAATGAGAAAGATCATCTGGGTCAATTCAATAGGCTTGCGTCAGCCTAAACTAAACGCCAATGATTGCCGTCGCGCAGTCTCTAAGCTGATTGGAAAACCAAAGCAAGGCTTTAGTACCCCTTCTCAAGTGCCTGATAATGTTCATATTGTCAACTTGCGTACCATACCTGCACCCAGCAGTCATATTAGTCGCCAGCTCGCGAAGACGATGATGTTGAATCAACTTCTTCCGATCTTAGCTAAACATCATATTGAAAAACCGATTTTATGGAGTTCATTACCCACCGCAGCCGATCTTTGCGGGCATCTCAATGAATCAGCGGTGATCTACTACTGTGGTGATGATTTTTCAGCGTTGTCAGGTGTCGACCATCAGGTGGTCGCCGAACACGAAGAGAAGATGGTTAAAAAAGCCAACCTTGTCCTTGGGGCAAGTAAAGCAATCTGCGCGAAGTTTCCGCATAGCAAAACCTTGTTGCTCCCACACGGAGTGGATGTCGACCTATTTAGCCAGCCAGCGCCAATCGCGGTTGACTTTCCACAAAACGGCAAACCTATCGCAGGCTTTTATGGCAGCCTATCAAACTGGTTAGATTATGATTTGATCAATTTCGTTGCATTAAATCTTCCGGGTTGGGATTTTCTTTTCATTGGACCAAATGAAATGCCTTATAACCCACTGCCAAAGTTGGCCAATATTCATTATTTAGGCCCTAAACCACACCACCAACTCCCTTGCTATAGCCAGCACTGGCAGGCCAGTTTGTTACCCTTCAAATCCACGAAGCAAATCCAAGCATGTAATCCTCTAAAACTACTTGAATACCTCGCCGCTGGTGCACCTATTGTCGCTACACCTTTTCCCGCATTAGAGCGATATAGTAAGTACGTCAATGTTGTAGAGAGCGCTCATGAAATGAGCGAAGCGCTTAAAATGACCAACTATGAACCTAAGCACTCAGCAGACATTGTCGCAGATGATAGTTGGCGAGCTCGTAGTCAATTTGTTCGCTCACTATTGGATATGATATGAGTGGCATCACGCTGCGTATTGCGGAGATATTAAATGCGGCGTGGCGACAGCGTTACGTTATCGTATTACCGACATTAATTTTACCTTTTGTTGGTTTGATGGTCGCTAAACTTGCCCCGACAGTGTATGTCTCACACACTAGTATGCTTGTCCAAGAAACGGCAAAAATGAACCCTTTTTTGGAGGATATCGCGGTTTCGACCATGCTAAAAGAGAGATTGAATGCGTTGAGCACCTTGTTAAAAAGTCGCCATGTTCTCCACTCTGTCGCCGCAGATCAAGGCCTGATCACTCCTGATATGAGTACATTACAACAAGAACGCATTATCCAACGTTTATCGGCTAACCTCTCTGTCAATCAACCTGGCAAAGATTTCCTGCAGATAGAGTTAACGGCCGAGAAACCAGATGGTATGGCTTCCCTGTTAACCTCTATCAGTGAGCACTTTATTGAACAACTGCTCGCGCCTGAGCGCTCTTCTATTCGTGACTCTAGTGAGTTCTTAACCATTCACATTGAAAAACGCCATAGTGAGTTAGATCAAGCAGAAAAGGCGCTGGCTGAGTACCGAAACAAAAACCTTGCTGTAACTCCTGAAATGCAAAACCAAAGCCTCACCCAACTGGCGACGCTCAAACAAAACCTAGCGGAAAAGCAAGCAGAACTGGCAGGGGTGGAAAAAAGCTTAGGCTCGCTCGATCAGCAGTTGTCCAAGACAAATCCAGTTATTGGCCGTATCGAAGATCAAATTATCGAAATTCGCAGCACACTGACTTTACTTCAGGCTAAGTACACCGATAGCCATAGCTCCGTACAAGCCAAAAAAAGAGAACTAAAGCGCTTGGAGAGTGAACGCAACTTATTATTAGAAGTTGAACAACCCAATGTCACCAGTGATCAACTTTGGGATATCGCCAGCAGCAATACACTCTCTGATATTAATAACATTCAACCCTTATTGGTCACCCAACTTCATAGCTTACAACTATTACGCAGTCGCTATGAATCTTTAACAGAAGAAACCAAAAGTCTCGAGTCAATGATTGCTGCAATTGAAAAACAAGCCCAAAACTTTGGGGATACAGCACAACAGATGTACCGTTTGAAACGGGATGCTCAAATCAAGCGCCAGCTGTATGACGAGTTATTGCAACGTTATGAAATGGCGCAATTAACTGGCTCTCTTGGGATATTTGAGGAAAACAAACGTGTCAAAATTATCGACCTACCCTATACCCCGAGCGCTCCTGCAAATTTACCGACTTTGATTTACATTCTTGCTGGCTTGATAGCGGGTATCGGGCTTGGTGTAGGGATGGCTTACCTTTTCGAATTATTTGATTCATCTCTGCGTAGATCTGATCAAGTAGAGGCGATAACGCATGCGCCAGTACTGACAACCATTCCTAAAATTGCATTACGATTCTCAAAATAACACCACCGATAAATACCCTACAACAAATTACATAAATAATTGTTTTTACTGATATTAACTTATGGCACAGAAGATGCAGCAACCATATAAGTTGATTAATACGGTGGTAAAACATGAATAAGAATGATGCAAAACAAGCACAGCCAAAATTAACTGTTCATGTCGTGCAACATCTTGCGCCCGGTGGTATTGAAACGTTAGTTCTTGAAATGTTACGCCATGCCGACAAGCAACATCGTATTTTGATTGTTAGCTTGGAAGGTCGCCTATCCAGCGCAGTTCAACGCTGGCCAAGGCTAATGCCTTTTAAGAATCACCTTATTTTTCTCAATAAACCTCATGGCGTGCAACTGTCAACACTGCTCGTACTGGCGAAACTATTGAAGTTATTAAAACCACAGGTGCTCCATACCCATCATATTGGCCCTTTACTGTATGGTGGCGCAGCAGCAAAAATTGCTCACATATCTTGTCATATTCATACCGAGCATGACATTTGGCATCTATCAAATCGTAGCAGCGCTCGCCTACAGCGCATCGCCTTAAATATGGCAAAACCACGTTTAGTCGCAGATGCAGACAGTGTTAGCGCAGGCTTAAGCCGTCAATTCAATTACCCCGATATTACCGTGATAAAAAATGGGATTGATTGCCAACGCTTTAAACCCGCAAGCCTCACTTTAGCGCGACAAAAATTGGGGCTACCTTTGGCAGATACGATTATTGGCAGCGCAGGACGATTGGAATACGTCAAAGGACACGACATATTGATAAAGGCACTCCCCCTTCTGCCTCGAAACATCTCTATCGCCATTGCAGGTATCGGCTCTCAAGCTGAAAAACTCAAAAACCTAGCTCAGCAGCTCAATGTGGCAGATCGCATACATTGGCTGGGTTTGGTTGAGGATATGCCGCGCTTCTATCAATCACTCGATATGTTCTGTTTACCATCACGTCACGAAGGCTTCCCACTTTCCACATTAGAAGCACAGGCATGTGACATTATCACGATTGCAAGCCAAGTTGGTTCAGTCGAAGAAACCATTTGTCCTTATAGCGGCGCTTTATTTGAGTCAGAAAAACCACAAGCGCTCGCAAGACAAACGTTATCTACCTTAGCCGACATAAAACCCGCAAGCCCTCGTCGATTTGTACTCAATAATAATAATATTCAAACGATGGTCGCCGCTTATCAAAACTTATCAGTGGAAGTTCGTTAATATGCTAAATACTCTGCTCATTGTTCTATTTTTTCTCAGTGCAAGCTTAGTGATTTATCATCACTTCGGCTATCCATTATTGCTGCGTTGGTATGCCAGAAATGAAACCGCTCGCCAGCTCAACACCCCATTACGATGCTATCAACCTTCGCGCGCCGATCGCGCTCGAGCGACCATTACCATAATTGTTCCCGCCTATAATGAGCAGCACTGGATTGCCGATAAAATTCGCAACCTTGCCTGTCTCGACTATCCACGTGAGCGCTATAACGTGATCATCGCGTGTGACGGCTGCACAGACAAAACTGTGGCTATTGCCGAAGAAACCATTCAAGAAGCCATCTGCAGCGAAACGCACTTTGAAATCATCAATTTCACACACAACCGCGGTAAAGTGGCCCTCATCAATCACCTAATGCCGAACATAATCAGTGATATCACAGCGCTAAGTGATGTTTCTGCGTTAATCTCGATCGATGCGCTTCTGCTCGCCGATCATCATTTTCACGATACCAATGTCGGCGTGCTTAATAGCCAGTATCAGCTGCTGGCTTCAATCAATCCCAGTGAAGAGAAATATTGGCGCTACCAAAGTATGGTGCAGCTTGGTGAAGCCAACCTAGGCGCAAACATTGGCGCACACGGTGCGTTTTATTTATTCCGAACTCATCTATTTCAACCACTCGCCGACAACACCATCAATGATGATTTTATTCTGCCAATGGAAATCGTTCGCTTGGGGTACAAAGCGATCTATGAGCCTAACGTGGTAGCGATTGAGCAAGAACCCTCGAGTGCGAATAAAGACTACCAACGTCGCCTGCGTATTTCGGCGGGCAACATGCAACAAGCCATTCATCTAGCGGGCCTATTTATGCCTCGCTATCGTGCCATTGCGTTTGCGTTTGCTTCAGGAAAAGGGCTACGATTACTGACACCTTACTTAATGATCACTTGCTTCGTTACCTCGGTATTGCTCGCCACACAACCTATATTTGCCTTATTCGCCCTTGCACAGATACTACTCTATGCCATTGCCCTATTTTGTATCCATTTTCCTCAGCATATATCCAACAAATACTGCCAATTTCTCGCCTATTTTGTCACAGGGCACTTTGCCAATCTCTATGGCGGACTGCGCTACATCTTCGGACTAGAAAATGGACGCTGGAAGCGAGTATAAGGAGTCTGACATGCCTCACATCACTGCAAATTACCCAACTTGGCTCGCTAAGCGCTTATTTGATCTCTTCGGTGCCTGTTTGGCGCTGTTGCTCTTTGCACCTATACTGCCGTTTATTGCACTGGCAATTAAACTCACTTCCACTGGGCCCGTGTTTTATCACCAGCTGCGAGTCGGTAAATCGACACCAGCCCAAATGGAATTGTTCTACATTATTAAGTTTCGCACCATGTATCAGGATGCTGAGACTCGCTCTGGCGCTGTATGGGCAACCAAAAATGATCCGAGAATCACCCCTATTGGACGCTTTTTACGTAAAACACGACTGGATGAAATACCGCAACTGTTCAATGTGCTGCGCGGCGAAATGTCACTTATTGGTCCGCGCCCTGAGCGACCAACTTTTTACAACGAACTGGAAGCTGCTATTCCCTACTTCGCCGACCGCACTTACGGAGTCATGCCGGGTATAACCGGCTTAGCACAAGTAAACCAAGGCTACGACACTTGCATTGATGATGTCAGACGCAAAGTAGGCTTTGATCACAGCTATGCGTTATCACTGCATTCAACAAAATCGTGGTTTATGATGGATAGCAAAATTATTTTAAGTACCTTCATCGTGATGTTTAACGGCCGTGGTCAATAAAATCAACCCCATGTACCTCATTTATAGACGCTAATATCTATAAACCGACTCGGCTCACTCAATTTACAGAGTGAGCTAGCGCACACTTTTCCACCCCACAAGAATAAAACTCAACCAATCTGCACACAACTCCGCCAAACAGTTCAATTTCCTCAAAATTACCCTTGCGCCGTCCCAAAACAGTGGGTAATATTCGTCTCGTTCCACAGGAATGCCCGCTTAGCTCAGTTGGTTAGAGTACTTGCATGACATGCAAGGTGTCACTGGTTCGAGTCCAGTAGCGGGCACCATTCTTGTCTTAAACAAGAAAGTTGAACAATACAATTTGCCCGCTTAGCTCAGTTGGTTAGAGTACTTGCATGACATGCAAGGTGTCACTGGTTCGAGTCCAGTAGCGGGCACCAAATTCGTTCTTATGAACAAACAACAAAGCCCACT
>NZ_AFWD01000033.1:0-44614 GCF_000222565.1 Vibrio sp. N418 | reverse complement strand
TCTATGATGAGGCGTTTTTTTTACTAATTTTTGCTACAAAGTGAAAATTTTGCTTTTTAATGCCTAGTTAAGCAGAGTGTCGATTGCAGTTAATGAGAAATTTATGATTTGCAGCAAAAACATCCATGGCTGAAGGCGTAGTATCAATGCGGGAACTTTTCTTGGAACGTATTGAATATGAATAATTTGGTTGATCGCTTTTTGCGTTATGTAACTTTTGACACTCAGTCTAACCCTAGTAATCTGCGTTGCCCAAGTAGTGAAGGCCAGCATACCTTTGCTCAAGCTTTAAAGCAGGAACTGATCGATCTAGGTTTGAGTAATGTCTCTCTCGACGATAATGGCTACTTGATGGCTCGCTTACCGAGCAATGTTGACTACTCAGTGCCTGCGGTTGGCTTTGTTGCCCATATGGATACTGCTCCAGATGCGTCGGGTTACAATGTAAAACCGCAAATCGTTGAAGATTACCAAGGCGGTGACATCGCGCTCGGCAAAGGCGATGAAGTGCTTTCCCCCATTCATTACCCTGAACTGCATAATCTGCATGGTCACGACATCATCTGCACGGATGGTACCACCTTATTGGGGGCAGATAATAAAGCCGGTATTGCTGAAATCATTACAGCGATGGCCCACTTAATAAATAACCCTCATATTCCCCATGGCGATATTTGCATTGGTTTTACCCCTGATGAAGAGATTGGCAGAGGAGCCGATCTATTTAATGTTGAAAAATTTGGTGCAGAGTGGGCATATACCATTGATGGTGGGCCTGTAGGTGAGTTGGAGTATGAAAACTTCAATGCAACTAACGCAGATGTAATCTTCCATGGCATCAATGTTCATCCGGGCACGGCGAAAGATAAGATGGTTAATTCCATTAATCTTGCGGCACGTTTTCAAATGATGATGCCCGCGGACGAAACACCAGAATGCACCGATGGTTATCAAGGCTTTTATCATCTTAAATCGGCAGAAATGTCGGTTGCTCGCAGTGAGCTTGGTTACATCATCCGTGATTTTGACCGAGCGGGGCTTGAAGAGCGTAAAGTTGTCATGCAGCGTAATGTCGATCGATTGAATGCCGAGCTACATAAAGGTCATGTGGAACTGAAACTCACTGACAGCTATTTCAATATGAAGGAAATGGTTGAGCCTTACCCGCACATCATTGAATTAGCCAAACAAGCAATGATTGAGTGCGATATTAAACCAAACATTACTCCCATCCGTGGTGGAACAGATGGTGCTCGTTTGTCGTTTATGGGCTTGCCTTGCCCAAACATCTTTACTGGTGGCTATAACTTTCATGGTATCCATGAGTTTATCACCGTACAAGGCATGCAAGATGCGGTTAACGTTATTGTGAAGTTGTCAGAAAAAACCGCGCTCAATTACCGATAATTCTCTGATTGTTCTAGGATTAAGGAGTCCCCTTAACTCTGGAGTAAGTGATGATTAAAGGTGCTCTATTATTATTTTCTCATCTGTTTATCGGAGGGGTGGGCTTTGCGTTAGGTATTTACGCATTGCCCATCCTTACTCAACCAGCGTCACCGGAAATGACGTCGGTTGAACAAATCTCAAATCACGCGCTATTTAGCGGAACATTTCAACGTGAGCGGCAGGACAGTGATTTTCTGCACTGGGGAGAAGGTTCCGTCTCGTTAACGGATAGCCAGGTTGTATTCATCGGTGAGTTGGCGCCAGGGCCTGACTATAAACTCTATCTATCGCCTATCTATATAGAAACAGAAGCTGAGTTTCATCAGCATAAAAATCGTATGGCTCAAGTAGGTGACATCCGAACTTTTGACCGTTTTTCTATTGATCTTCCTGTCGATATAAAAGTGGAAGAATTTAATACAGTGATCGTTTGGTGTGAAAGTTTTGGCCAATTTATCACTTCCGCACGATATAACTAGCTGGATTTTCTGCGCTTAGTGTGGGAAGTTTATGGTTAAAGCAACGCGTTTGAATTATTGATAGGAGTAGAGCGTGGAGAAAGTACAAGTTGTTATCGATTTTCTTCTAACTCATAAGTTGGCATTCTCGGCATTGATTATCTTGCTGATTTCAATTGTACGCCGTGTCACCTTAGCGAAGATTCGTGGTGATGTCGCCTTTTTATCAGAAGATCAGCGCAACTGGATGTCACGCACCAAAAATGGCGCGTTTGCCATGATGGTACTGTCTCTGTTTATTCTGTGGCAATCGGAGATCAATGAGTTCGCATTGTCTTTAACGGCCATTGCTGTGGCGGTCGTTGTGGCAAGTAAAGAAATTATTCTTTGTTTCACAGGATCTATACAGCGTGCCAGCTCACGCTCTTTCCGAATTGGGGACTGGATTGAAGTGGGGAAATTGTGTGGTGAAGTGATCGAACACAATATGATGGCAACGGTGATTCAAGAGATCGATCTTTATCATGGTCAATACCATTTCACGGGTAAAACAGCGACATTACCGAACAGTATGTTTTTTACTTATCCGGTAAAAAACCTCAATTTTATGAAGCGTTATGTTTATCATGACTTTAGTATCGTTGTACGTGACTTTGTTAACCTCTACCCATTGTTGCCAGAGCTTAATGTTAAGGTTGAAGAACACTGTTTATCATTTATTGAAGTTGCGCGTCGCTATAACTCAGTAATTGAGAAACATGCCGGGGTCGATCTACCTGGTTCGGAGCCACATATTCATATCAATAGTACCTCTACGGGTGAACAAGCCGTCCACGTAATGCTGTTTTGTCCCACCGAACAAGCCAACCATCTTGAGCAGTTAATTCGCCAAGATTTCATGGAAATGTACGAGCAAAGGTTTGCGCCAACGATTAACTGAAAGGAAAATCGTAAGTGATTGCTTTTTGAGTAAAATTTGACGCGTCAAAAAAATAGCACAAATCGAAACGATAAAATATCCCGATAGATCTTTCAGCCAATAGCAGGTAACGTGCGCCTGCTTGCTATTCATAACATTTAATAAAATTAGCAAGCGTGCTCAGAGTGAGCAGTTAGTATGGCGCAACTGTTGATAGATCAACGACCCATAGGGTTAGAAGTTACAAGGACAGATTCGGTGCGGCAGTTTTTCTGAACATATTGCGTAAAGCAAGTATTGGAAATTTAGCCTCAATGAACACAAAATCACTTTATTGTGTACTCTCAAAAATATCAGAAAACCAATACATTAATGGCTTATGTAATGTATTTCTGATGCTATTACCTATCAGTTTACTATCTGCATTTTGTATGTTGATTGGCACTGGTCTATCTATGCTCGGTTTTGCAGACTGGGCTCAAAAAATTCAGCTAACGAGCACGTTAGTCTGGAAGCTTTTCCCGATTTTATTAGTTGTCTATTATTCGCAATTTTTAGCCACGCTACATAAAACATCGCGTGCTAATGTCATTACGCCTGCATTGCTTATTTATGTCATCTTAGGCCATGAATGGGGCATGTTACAGCCGGGGTCAGTGATACCAACTAACTATCCATTGGCGATTATTATTCCTTTTTTGGTGAGTAAGACGACACAACTTATCGAAAAGAGACGATTGTTTGTTGAATCTGAATTGCCAAATGTTGTCGATCAAACCATTAATTTGGTTGGAGCAGCCGTTTTTATGGTTGTGCTTTATGTCGGAGCAGGCACTCTCTTAAAAGATTGGATTATTGCAAGCAGTGAGTTTTTTAGACTCATTCCAACCTTAGATGAGTATTCTTTAGGCGATGCAGTTATCTATGAGCTTGTGCGCAACTTGTTTTGGAGCATAGGGATCAATGGTCATATTGTACTTGCACCTTTAAAGAGTGAGCTTTACGAATTTACGGCACAAAGTTATCGCTTATATGCGGACTTTGGCGTACAACTCCCAATATTAACCAGTAATTTTTACGACATCTATGCCGCAATGGGGGGCTCTGGCAACACCATAAGCCTTGTATTGTGCATGTTGTTTTTTACCCAAAATAGAGGCTATCGAGCACTTGCTGCCGCTACTTTAGTGCTTAGTATATTCAATATTAACGAGCCGATTTTATTCGGCTTACCGGTAATCTTTAATCCACTATTGATTGTGCCGTTTTTGCTTGCTCCAATTGCAGGTTTGGTACTGGCCTATACCGCAACCGCGTTAGGTTTAGTTTCGCCAGTTGAAACCTTCGTCAGCTGGATGACGCCTGCACTATTGAGTGGTTATAACGCTACCGGTAATGATCCAGCAGCAGTGATATTACAGCTGGTGATCATCATGGTATGTACTTTGATTTATTACCCATTCTTTAAACAAATGGATAAAGTAATCGGTACTAATGCGATCTTTACCAAAGGTTTGTCTGATAACTTCTTCAATTATCGAGATATGGGTAACAACCGTGCAGTGATGGGGATGTTACCGCAGATGAGTGGTAATCTGGCAGCGCAGCGAAATATTAGTCAATTGCAAACGACAGGTGATTTTGTCCTGTTTTACCAACCACAAGTTGATATGCAGCGAAACTGCATCAACTCGTTGGAAGTACTGATTCGCCATAAAAGCTACGATGGTAAAATTACCCCACCGACCTTTTTATCAAGCTTCGCGAAGTTAGGCTTATCTTCTGAAGTGGATTTGTGGGTGGTTAAACAAGCTTTGCATGAAGTGAGCCCATTAGCGGTTGATCCAAAATTTAAGGTATCGATTAACATATCACCTGATACATTTTTGATTGAAAACTTCGCAAAAATTGTGATTAAGATGATTGAGCAAAGTAATTTGGCATTCAATCAGATTGAATTTGAGATCACCGAAGATTTGCTGATTCAAGATGAAGAAACAACTTGGAATGTATTGCAAGAACTGCGCAGCATAGGCATTAAAATTGCGTTGGACGATTTTGGCGCTGGATATTCATCGATTGGTTACCTGAGCCGCTATGAATTCGATAAAGTGAAAATAGATCGCTCGCTTGTTTTAAATTTGAAGCAGAAAAACGGTAAAGAGATGTTTAGCCTCACAACTCAATTGGTTCGTACTATCGGTGCAGAAATCGTGGTTGAAGGGGTTGAAGAACAAGAGGAAATCGATTTCATGCAGCAGCAAGATATCCATTTGATTCAGGGCTACTACTTCTATAAGCCAATGCCACTGAGTGAGATCATTGAGCAAGATATATTTTGTTAACTAGAAAGAGGGCGCAGGCCCTCTTTCTAGTTCTGCTAGATGATTTAGCGACTTGTTGTTGGGGATATTGAAGCTTGAATAGGGTATTTCTGTTTTAGTTTTAATGCCGCGTTAACCAGCGCGATTAGTACAGGCACTTCGATTAATGGCCCAATGACTCCAGCAAAAGCTTGGTCAGAATTTAAGCCAAATACAGCAATAGAAACGGCAATCGCGAGTTCAAAATTGTTGCCTGTCGCAGTGAAAGCGATTGATGCATTCTTGTCGTATTCGATCCCCATACGTTTTCCCACATAAAAGCTAACGAAAAACATGACGACAAAGTAGATCGCTAATGGGATAGCCACACGCACGACATCCATTGGCAATTCTAAAATCATCTCTCCCTTTAAGCTAAACATCAGCACGATAGTCGCCAGTAGCGCAACTAAGGTAATTGGCGAGATTCGGGGAATGAAAACCTCGTTATACCAACGTTCTCCCTTCGCTTTTACTAATAATTTACGGCTGAGGAAGCCAGCAAGGAATGGAATACCAAGATAAATGAGTACGCTTTCTGCGATAGTAAAGATTGATATATCAACATCAAAGCCTTGATATCCTAACAACGGCGGTAACACACTGATAAACAGCCATGCCATAAAGCTATAAGTGACAATCTGAAATGCGCTATTCACGGCAACGAGAGCAGCGCCGTATTCTTTATTGCCACCACCCAGATCATTCCATACGAGAACCATTGCAATACAACGCGCTAAGCCAATTAAAATGATGCCGACCATGTAACCTGGTTTATCTGCCAAGAAGGTAATCGCGAGAACAAACATTAGGATAGGTCCGACAACCCAATTCGTAATCAAAGAGAGCTTTACTGCTTGCTTATCTCTGCGCACGTTACCCAGTAGGCGGTAATCGACTTTAGCAAGTGGTGGATACATCATAAGAATGAGGCCAATTGCTAATGGAATATTGGTACTCCCGACAGACATAGCATCGTTCCAGTGTGCAACTTGCGGCCATAGTGCACCTATTGCAACACCAATAGCCATCGCTAAAAAGATCCACAGTGTTAAGTAGCGATCCAAGAAACTCATGCTTGGTGGTGTGAGAGGTGGAGTTGTATTATTCATAGCAAAACCTTTCGTTTATCGTCGAATTGCGATTGATTGAGTTAATAAAAAGGTAGCACAAGCTACCTATATTTGTTCAATCAGTATTAGTCTAATAGCTGACTGAACAAGGATGAAAAAGTTTCCGCTGTTTGGCGGTTGATGCGATAACACATTTTAGGCGGCATCGGTTCTGCACTAATAAACCCGGCTTGTTTGAGGATGCGTAGATGTTCAGAGACCGTCGATTGGGCAAGGCCAAGCTCAGAAACCAAGTCACTGTTTAGGCAGCCACCCAAATTATCGAGTGTAAATAAAATCTTGAGTATACGAACGCGAGCTGGATGAGAGAGTGCTTTTGCGAGTGTTGCAAATTGTTGCTCTTTTTCCAGTTGCGTTGGATCGGTCATTAATGCTTTAGCGGTTATCTCTTTACATTTATTCATATCACTTTGCATAGTGTATCGTCGAATGACGATTATCCTATCGTGTTATTTTGTGACGATCAAGTTTTACCGATTATATTTGTTTCTTCCCCCACCCCCACTTGAAGATTTGCTGATCAAGTTTGCCAAACGATTTTCACTTAATGCTCGAACTTATGGTATTGCGTAAAGTGGTGGATCTGCTTAGGTACAAACGTGCTATAGATCAAACTCGTATGACTACGAGGTGTCAGAATATGATCGGTCATCCCATCAATCATGGTTTCTTCTACTGTCACCGTGCCATCAGATTGAATACTTCTGTCCATCATGAGCAATGCTCTCGCACCAATGGGTAGTGTTCCTGCAATACATCCTAGCCTTTGTGGAAACTCCCAACGGTCATCATGTGGATCTAATCCGTGCTGCGGTGAGTTGCCGAGAATAGAGGCGAAACCTAACTGTTTTATTCGTCCGACGATGGAAGCGCCTTTAATTGGGGTACCAATAGTGACGATATGGCTAATAGATTGAATAGTGGGTTTACGAGAGGCGAGATAACGTTTGATGATAATCCCGCCAAGGCTATGGCCAACGAGAATATTCGTTTCGCTGCTGGATAAGGCGTCATCGAGTTTACTGAAAATAGCATTGTCATCAATCGCAACAGTGTTGTAGGTAATCGTTTGAGTATTAAAGCCCATCTGGCGAAGTTTGCGGCTTAGTGGCTGCATAACAATGCTATGCATATACAGCCCATGCAAAATGAGAATCTTCATCGATTTGTCCCCCCCAAATACACTTATTTCCACTAAAGAGTAAATTGCCAGATTTTTCATAATAAAACAATGTTCATTTACTTGGTTTATACAGCCGCGGGTAAATATATCCCAAATTGTATTTTTGATTTATCTCTTATGATCAAGCCGCTATCGGCCCCGCCAGATCTTATTTAGGTTTTAATTGGACACGTTAGTGTGGATTCAGCGAGATTATAGCGTATTGAACGATGGTCAGATCTCGATGAGTTATGTGTCCATTATGTGCGCCATGCCCTGTCAAAATTGCCATTTGGACTACTATTAAATGAGCCGAGTTATACGGCGAGTTTATTATTGTATAAAGTAGGACAGGTGGTGTTATGGGACTTGGGGCTTATCTATCAATTGCGAATGTTGCGGGTGCTATTGTTGTTAGTGCTGATGGGAATGTAAGAAACCTTAAGGAAGGGGAAAGCCCTCTACCAGGTGATATAATAATGTTACCTGATGGCACATTTACGGAAGCGGGGACTCCTGTTGTAAACGCTGCTATCGCAGAACAAGATGGATCGCTTCGTGATGTCAGCGATGATGTTCAACAAATCATCGCGGCCGTTGAAGAAGGGCAAGACCCAACTCAAGTTGATGTAGAGTTTGATCCCGCTGCTGGTGAAGAAAATGGTTCCAGCGGTACAAGCTTAGATTCAGTGCAACGTACTGGTGATGAGGCGATTGCTCAAACGTTATTTGAAACGCAAGGTTTTGAAAGTCTCGGCCTATCAAGAACGCAAAGCCTAGGCTTAATAGAACGTATTATTACCTTACTGAATGAACCTATTCCCGAACCAGATACGCCGCCACAAGCTCGCAGTTTCGATGTGTCACTTGATGAAAGTGGCAGAGCCGCAATCATTTTCAATGATGATGTTGATTCAACGAATGACCATATTTCCGATGCCGAAGATGATGCCGCTAATGCACCGCTAAGGGTCGTGATCACAAGTCTGCCTGAATCGGGAGTGCTGCTTTATGATGGTGTCGCACTGACTGAAAATGATCTAACCGTATTCAACAACCTCTCAGCATCCGATAGCCTTTCTCAATCTAATGACGATGTGATTGGTGAGCTAAAAACCTTCGATCCAACGCTATTCACCTATGAAAACGATAACCAATCGACCGGATTCTTCCTTGGTGTTCAAGAGCAGCCGGAAGGCTTTGAAGGGGATGAAAGTACAACAAACTTCCTAAACTGGGGTGAGCCAGTAGAGGGCGATCCAACTCAGCGAGTACTGACTTTTGAAGGTAGTGATGATGTGATTCGCATCACCGCTAATTCTGATAATGACCAAGCGCTTACTCAATATTACGGTGACAAAAATCATGTTGGTTATGGATTAGGTGTTGGCGGTGGTAATGGTATTCAAGCCAACGAGTCGATTACCATTGATATGTCCGATCGACCCTCAGATTCAGTTACCTTGGGGCTTGATGGCCTTGGTGGCTGGTTCTATGAAGAACAGCAAGCCAACCCAACCAGCGTGCTTATTACGGTTTACCTTGATGAAGGTGGTCCTATTGTTAAAGAGGTGACCAAAGAAACCTCGGGCAATACGGACTTGTTCAAAGAGATAGAAATCTTTGCATCGGAAGGTCAAGAAGGTGCACAAATCACCAGTGTCGAAGTCTCGACGATCGGTAACGGTAACTGGGAGTTGCGTTACTTTGAAGCGAGCCCTGCAGACGATACCTTCGATTATCGCGCCGTGGACAGTGACGATAATGTCAGTGAAGAGCGCACCGTTAGCCTTGTAGAGGCCGATAATGCGCCGCCAATTGCGACCGATGATCCGGTGGAATTTGAAGTGGCATTGGGTAAATTTAATGGTGACGATTGGAGCCATCCTGATGCGCAAATCAGCGCGAGCTATCAAGGTGATGACAAAGGAATTACCGAAAGTGGCGTAAAACGCGGTGTGGAAGGTGATGAAAACGGCGGACCGGGTGCGCAAATCCAATACAATCGTGAAGAGGGCGAATCAGAGCAATTTAGAATTGATCTGGATGAGCCCGTGACTGAATTTAGTTTCTCGGTCTCTAACCTGTTTAAAAATGAAGGTGGCTCTGGCAACCATGAGCAAGGTAAATGGGTCGCTTATCTCGGTGATAATGCTGTCGCGAGTGGCTTATTTATTGCGAATGAAGGCAATAGCAACGGTACCTACAGCTTCGATGAAACCGCTTTAGGTGGTGTCGCTTTTGACAACATCGTGTTTGAGTCGGTCGACTTTGTTAATGAGCCGAGTCGCGGCTCTGATTCTTCCGATTACTTCCTCACCGGATTTAAAGCCTCCAGTGATGGTGCTTACGCCGCAAACCAAGGGGATGTGTTGCAAATTCCTGTCGCTGAGTTGTTGGGCAACGATGCCGATCCAGACGGCGATAATATCCGCTTTACGCATGTGTCAGATGCCAACAATGCCAATATTTGGATAGAGGATGGCATCGTCTACATCGATTTAGATGATGACTTCATCGGGAATACCCATTTTGATTATGTGATCACCGACGATAAAGGCGGCTTTGATGAAGCCAAAGTGTCCATTATCGTCAACCCACTGCCGATTCCGGTGGAGGTTGAATCCATAGAAATGCTCGATACCACCGTGGTGGAAGGCGATAATTTGGTTTATCAAGTGGCACTTGAAGGCGGTGTACTTGAGGAAACCCGCTATAGCATTGAGTTTGGCGCCAATGGAGACACCGCAAGCGATAATGATGTTGATTTAAGCAATGTTCAGTTCACCAATGGTGTGACTTACGACGCCAATACTAACGAAATTGTGGTGCCAATTGGTATCAGCAATTTCAGCATTGTCATTCCAACGCTAGTCGATGGGATTTATGAAATTACGGAAGACTACACACTTACCATTGGTGGTGTGAGTGGTGAAGGGAATATTGAAAACGTCGATATTCCGCAAGTCGAAGTGTCTGCCGATGTGGATGTGAGTGAAGGCCAAGAAGCGGTCTTTACCGTCTCTCTTTCGATGCCAACAGAAGCGCCAACCACCATTAATTTGGGCATCAATCATGTGACCACGGAAAGTGATGATATCAGCACGATGGTGGTTGAATTTGAAGGCAATAATGGTTGGGAAGCTTTAACGGTTGCCAATAATGGTGATGTTATCTTACCTGCTGGTGTGAATGAAATTCGCGTAACGATACCGACGGTAGATGACAACAATGCGCCAGTGTATGAAGGCCCTGAGAGCTTTGAGCTGACTGCTGTTGGAGTGGCAGGCGTGCAAGGCAGTGATACCGGAACGGCGACTATTTTTGATGATGGCAGTGTTGATCCACAAGGCCCAACTCCACCTGATGATGATCGCCCAGTGGTGACCGCGGTGAGTGAGCCGACAGTCGAAGAGGGGGGCATTGCGACCTTTGATGTGACGCTTTCATCAAGTAGCACAACAGACACAACGATTACCTTAACACTTTCTGAAGGTACAGCTTCAGACCCAGATGATTTTGATGGTAGTGAAGTGACGGTTAAGTTCGGCACTACAACCCAAGTTTTATCTGTTGCCAATGACGGTAGCGTGCAATTCGATTTACCTGCGGGAGAATCTGAATTTGAAGTATTGGTGCAGACTAACGACGACGTTATTGTTGATAATAATGAGACGTTTAATCTAGCGGCAACAACCGAATATCAACAAAGCGATGTTGATGGTGATGCCACCATTATCGATGATGTTGACGCCGCGATTGTGACATTAACAGGCCCAGAGTCAGTGATGGAAGGCGATACAACAGGAGCCTTTACCATTACGTTGAGCGATCCAGCGAAACCTAATGGTACACCACTTGCGCCTGTCGGTAGCATCATTACGTTGAGTTACAGCTACGTTAATGCAGATGGTGATGACATTGTTGAAGTTGCGCAGGCGATAGTCAATCCAGATGGTTATACCGCGAACTTTACCATTGATACGGTACAAGATG
Organism: Vibrio sp. N418; assembly: GCF_000222565.1. Taxonomy (NCBI): domain Bacteria; kingdom Pseudomonadati; phylum Pseudomonadota; class Gammaproteobacteria; order Vibrionales; family Vibrionaceae; genus Vibrio; species Vibrio sp. N418. The sequence continues at coordinate 33,134 of NZ_AFWD01000033.1, read as the reverse complement.
ATGTCTATGAAGAAGGCCAAGCCTTTACGGTATCCGCGCTTTCGGTAACCGATGACCAAAACAACAACATCTTCGAAGCGTTGGATTTAAGTAATGCCAGCCAGCATGTGTTGATTGATGACAGCAAAGATAACCCACCAGAAGCCGAGGACTTTGATGTTGCACTCGACTCAAGTGGCGCCGCTGCCATTGTTTTCAATGACGACGTCAATGCAAATAACGACCATATTTCCGATGCGGAAGATGACCCTGCCAATACACCACTAGAGGTGCTCATCACCAGTCTGCCAGAATCAGGAGTACTGTTCTACGATGGTCAACCACTCGATGAGAGTGATTTGACGCAATTTGACGACAATGGTGACGTGATTGGTGAGCTTAAAACCTTCGATCCAACGCTATTCACCTATGAAAACGATAACCAATCGACAGGGTTCTTCCTTGGTGTTCAAGAGGAGCCGGAAGGCTTTGAAGGGGATAGAAGTACAACAAACTTCCTAAACTGGGGTGAGCCAGTAGAGGGAGACTCAACTCAGCGAGTACTGACTTTTGAAGGTAGTGATGATGTGATTCGTATCACCGCTAATTCTGATAATGACCAAGCGCTTACTCAATATTACGGTGACAAAAATCATGTTGGTTATGGTTTAGGTGTTGGCGGTGGTAACGGTATTCAAGCCAACGAGTCAATTACCATTGATATGTCTGATCGACCTTCAGATTCAGTTACCTTGGGGCTTGATGGCCTTGGTGGCTGGTTCTATGAAGAACAGCAAGCCAACCCAACCAGCGTGCTTATTACGGTTTACCTTGATGAAGGTGGTCCTATTGTTAAAGAGGTAACCAAAGAAACCTCGGGCAATACGGACTTGTTCAAAGAGATAGAAATCTTTGCATCGGAAGGCCAAGAAGGCGCACAAATCACCAGTGTCGAAGTCTCGACGATCGGTAACGGTAACTGGGAGTTGCGTTACTTTGAAGCGAGCCCTGCAGACGATACCTTCGATTATCGCGCCGTGGACAGTGACGATAATGTCAGTGAAGAGCGCACCGTTAGCCTTGTGGAGGCCGATAATGCGCCACCGATTGCGACCGATGATCCGGTGGAATTTGAAGTGGCATTGGGTAAATTTAATGGTGACGATTGGAGCCATCCTGATGCGCAAATCAGCGCGAGCTATCAAGGCGATGACAAAGGAATTACCGAAAGTGGCGTGAAACGCGGTGTGGAAGGCGATGAAAACGGCGGACCGGGTGCGCAAATCCAATACAATCGTGAAGAGGGCGAATCAGAGCAATTTAGAATTGATCTGGATGAGCCCGTGACTGAATTTAGTTTCTCCGTCTCTAACCTGTTTAAAAATGAAGGTGGCTCTGGCAACCATGAGCAAGGTAAATGGGTCGCTTATCTCGGTGATAATGCTGTCGCGAGTGGCTTGTTCATTGCGAATGAAGGCAATAGCAACGGTACCTACAGCTTCGATGAAACCGCTTTAGGCGGTGTCGCTTTTGATAACATCGTGTTTGAGTCGGTCGACTTTGTTAATGAGCCGAGTCGCGGCTCTGATTCTTCCGATTACTTCCTCACCGGATTTAAAGCCTCCAGTGATGGTGCTTACGCCGCAAACCAAGGGGATGTGTTGCAAATTCCTGTCGCTGAGTTGTTGGGCAACGATGCCGATCCAGACGGCGATAATATCCGCTTTACGCATGTGTCAGATGCCAACAATGCCAATATTTGGATAGAAGATGGCATCGTCTACATCGATTTAGATGATGACTTCATCGGGAATACCCATTTTGATTATGTGATCACCGACGATAAAGGCGGCTTTGATGAAGCCAAAGTGTCCATTATCGTCAACCCACTGCCGACTCCGGTGGAGGTTGAATCCATAGAGATGCTCGATACCACCGTGGTGGAAGGCGATAATTTGGTTTATCAAGTGGCACTTGAAGACGGTGTACTTGAGGAAACCCGCTATAGCATTGAGTTTGGCGCGAATGGAGACACCGCAAGCGATAACGATGTTGATTTAAGCAATGTTCAGTTCACCAATGGTGTGACTTACGACGCCAATACTAACGAAATTGTGGTGCCAATTGGTATCAGCAATTTCAGCATTGTCATTCCAACGCTAGTCGATGGGATTTATGAAATTACGGAAGACTACACACTCAGCATTGGTGGTGTGAGTGGTGAAGGGAATATTGAAAACGTCGATATTCCGCAAGTTGAAGTGTCTGCCGATGTGGATGTGAGTGAAGGCCAAGAAGCGGTCTTTACCGTCTCTCTTTCGATGCCAACAGAAGCGCCAACCACCATTAATTTGGGCATCAATCACGTGACCACGGAAAGTGATGATATCAGCACGATGGTGGTTGAGTTCGAAGGCAATAGTGGTTGGGAAGCTTTAACGGTCGCTAATAATGGTGATGTTATCTTACCCGCTGGTGTGAATGAAATTCGCGTAACGATACCGACGGTAGATGACAACAATGCGCCAGTGTATGAAGGCCCTGAGAGCTTTGAGCTGACCGCTGTTGGAGTGGTAGGCGTGCAAGGCAGTGATACTGGAACGGCGACCATTTTTGATGATGGCAGTGTTGATCCACAAGGCCCAACTCCAGAGGATGATGATCGCCCAGTAGTGACCGCGGTGAGTGAGCCGACAGTCGAAGAGGGGGGCATTGCGACCTTTGATGTGACGCTTTCATCAAGTAGCACAACAGATACGACCATCACATTGACGCTATCGGAGTTGAGTGCAACAACTCCGGAAGATTTTGAGGGTGCAGAACTGACGGTGCAATTTGGTGCTACTACACAAGTTCTCGCCGTCGCAAATGATGGTACCGCTCAATTTGTTTTACCAGCAGGTGAGTCCGCATTTGATGTATTGGTGCAAACAACAGATGATGCCATATCCGATAACAACGAAATGTTTACCTTATCTGCTGCAACCGAGTATCAACAAGGAACAGAGCAAGGCAGCGCGACCATTACCGATAATGAAGCTCCGACGTTAGATCTGGATGGAGGCCAATATCAAATCGAGTTTGTTAGTGAAAATGCAGGTTATCAAAATGTGTTTGGTTACTACGTCTATGATGACGCGAGTGATACTCAGGAATTGATGATTCTGATCGCTGATTCTCATGATTATCAAGGCAATGTGGTGGATCCTGTACTGGGGCAGCTCGATAGCCTGGATAATGTGGGATATTTCCTTATCCCGGATGGCGCTGATGTTATCAACAATGCTCCGAACAATGCTGAATTCACTATGAATGACGATGGTGAATTACTGATCAATGGCGCCGTCGTTCCAAACCAAACGGTTTTCTCGACGCACGGTGAAAATTCAACCATTCGAATCTCTGAAGATAACGACGGCAACACCGTATTGAGTTTTGATGATCAGCTAGTACATCCGAACGATGACGATGATTATGATGACTTGGTTATCAAAGTATCGAAAGTTGACACGAATGTTGACTATCAGACCACCTTTACCGAAGGTGATTCACCAGTATCCATTGCTGATATCGATGCTGACATTTTTGATGACCATGACCGTATTAGCAGTATGGAAGTGACCTTAGTCAACAAGCTCGACGGCGATACTTTGGTGCTACCTGCTGATACAACCGGTTATACCATCGGTCAAAGTGTACTTGCTTCATCGATAGTACTCACTGTGACCGCTGATGATCCTAACGGCCTATCTGCCGCTGACTTTGAAGCCTTCTTGAAACAAATTGGCTTTGAGAATACGAGTGACAACCCTGATGAGACTGATCGTACAGTTACAGTTCAAGTAACTGATAATGCTGGACAAACGTCCAATACTGCAACGACAACGATTAAAGTAATCGAAGTGTCTGATCTTGATGTTATTGATAGTGCCTCGGGTAAAGAAGATACCGCGATTGCGCTTGATATTTCCCTACCCGCTGACAGTTCTGTTGTGGAAGTGGTCATTAAAGATATTCCTGATGGTGCAGTTCTCGCTTCAAACGGTAATGCGATTAGTGTGGCCAATGGTATGGCTTCTGTCTCGCCAAGTCAGTTGGATACTCTGGAGATAACGCCACCAGAACATAGTGACGTGAACTTCAGTCTGCGAGTTGAAGGCTATACAGCGAATGACACGGTGATTGAAGACCATATTATTGAGGTCGATGTTGAAGCGGTCACGGATACACCAACGATCGATATCGAAGGGGCGGAAATTTTATCGTTCCATAATTTCGATACAATCGATCTGGATGGTCGTTCATGGCGCGGTGATATTGACTCACAAGAGCTCACCGACGCCAACGTTGTTTCTGGCATTAGTGATGGTGCCGAGGGTGTTTGGGGAACAGACAACAATACAGGAAACAAAGATTATCATGAGGTTGGTAAGGAAACCGTTTATCGTGGTAATGCAGGAGAGCAAGGCAATCAGGTTTATGAGTTAGAAGGTCGTCATGGTGACGATCAACTTTACACCCAATTTGATGGTGAAGCAGGCCAGTTTTACGCATTATCATTTGATGTCGCTGCTCGCCGACTTGATGATTCGCCTATGACAGTATTCTTAGAGGATAGTCAAGGTAATCGCACGATATTGTTTGAATACACCGATCAGCAAAGCAAGCAATGGAGTAGTGAAACGCTCAATTTCCAAACACCAGACGATGGTCAATATAAGGTGGTGTTTGAGTCAGAAACCTCCGCCAATAGTTATGGAGCATTGCTCGATGACATTAAGCTAGAAACACTCGACAACATCGGTTATGAAGACAGCTATATCGCCCTTAGCGATATTGTCGTTGGCTTGGTGGATACTGATGGTTCGGAATCGTTAACAACCCACCTTGACTTGAGTGCGTTCCCATCGGGTACGGTAGTTAAAGCCCCCAATGGTGGTGATCTCACCCCGGACAGTAATGGCATTATTGATATCACCGCATGGCAATCTGACTTGGCCGAGCTGTTTATTAATGTATCTGAGCCAGGTAACTACCCATTAGTTGTGACAACCACTGCTCAAGATAATGCCCCTGGTGTCGAAGAAAGCGTTGATAAAGTGATCAACGTGACTGTCTTGCCGATTTTGGATGCGGTTAGCCAACAAATTGAGATTGTCGAAGATACCACGCATATTCTGAGCTTGAATGACTTTGGCATTACCGACCCTGATACCACCTTGTTCATTACGCATTTATCGAGCAACGGTCAGTATGAGTTGCAAACGTCGCTAGACACTTGGGAACCAATCTCAGAACGCGACAGAGTGGATGCATCAGAAATTAGCTTCGGCAATGTTCGATTTGTGCCAGCAGAGCATGAAACGGGTTACGATCAATATCCAGATGCGGGAGAGGGTAACCAGTATCAAGATTACTCGAGTCTGGGCTTTATTTTGGAGAAAGGCGATGCCCGTAGTGAAGAGCAAACGCTCACGATAGATGTATCGCCGATCGCTGATGCGCCGACCCTAACCATTGTCACCCCGAACATTGTTTTGCCAGAGCAAAGCTTTACCGTCTCAGAATGGGATAATATCGTCATCGATCCAACTTATGGCTTAGGTTACGGTGTTGATGGTGATACCTTGGTAGCACAAATCAGTGCACTTGACCCAACTCAGGCGACGCTCTCTACCACGGATAATGTCGAAGATACGGGTAATGGGGCGACCCCTGCCAGTACCGCGGTATTAGTGACTGGTCTTGTTTATCTTGAGGCGGGTAATAGCTATGACTTTACTGGTCAAGCGGATGATAGTATCGCCATTAAAGTTGGAGGACAGTTAGTCGATGAAGGGCGCTGGGGTGTGAATAGCGGCGAAATCACCGGTAGTGCGTTTGTTCCCCCTGTGAGCGGTTATTATCCGATTGAAATTCACCACCATAATCAAAGTGGTAACGGCAGTTTTGATGTGAATGTTGCCATTAATGGTGGTACCGCAGTGGACTTATCCAATAGTGCGCTTTCAGTGCTGCCTAATGAAACCGCGTTAGACAATTCAGGCTTACGAACTTCGGATCTTAAAGTTGTCGATGGTGTCGAAGTGTATCAGCACTATGGTTACAACGAAGGCTTACAAGATACCGAAATTCCATTGTCTGAAATAACCACGGCCTTGGTCGATACGGACAGCTCCGAGAATTTAACCATTGAGCTGAGCGGCCTGCCACAAGGATCGACGTTAGGCGATGGAACAAATAGTATTGATGTTGATGCCAGCGGTATCGTGGACGTGACGGGTTGGGATTTAACGCAGCTAACCGTGTTGCCACCCTCGGGTGATGACAGTGATTTTACCATCACTGTTACCTCAACAACGAAAGAGCAGTACTCAACCAGTGAAGCCGACTCGGTGGCGACGATTGATGTTGTCGTTCATGAAAATCAACCAACAGTTACCGTTTCTGAATTACAAACCGTTGATGAAGATAATTCGGTGTCAGGTAATTTACTGGCCAGTGCAACCGATGCAGACAACTTACTGGAAGTTGCAGCCATTAGCATTGATAACGTGAGTTATAACGTCGGAGAAACAATTAATTTAGCCTCAGGGGCATTGTTAATTGATGCCAATGGTGACTACAGCTTTGAACCTAATGCTGATTGGTCAGGTATGTTACCAGTTGTAACCTATACCACCAATACTGGCGCTAGCGACACTTTAACCATCAATATCACCCCAGTCGCTGATGACCCAACAGTATCAATTGTGTTTGGTGAGTCAACTGTGAACGGCCAAGGGGAGATTGAAACCGAAGTAGATATTACGGCTTCAGTCACCGATTTAGATGGCAGTGAACAGATTCAATCTGTCATTATTCAAGGCCTGCCTGCAACCGCGGTGGTCTCTGCTGGATATCAAGATGGTGTGAATTGGGTGCTGCCAGTAACAGGATCTGTGTCGGAAACGTTCGATAACCTTGTGATTACCCATCCTCAAGGTACAGTTTTAGATATTGATGTTACTGCGACCAGCATTGAAGCGGCCAATAATGATACCGCAACTAGTACCGAAAATGCCGCATCACAACAAGATATCTATGCCGATCAAGGCGGTGAAACGCCAATGACTTTGATGAGCTTGATTATCGATTCGTCTGGCAGTATGCGTAGCAGACCATTCTATAATGATTCAGGAAATCCGGATCAAAACAAAATGAGAATGGAATTGGTGCTTGAGGCGTCAATAGAGATGCTTGAGCATGTAAATGTGCAAGAAGGATCGGAAAATGTCTTGGTGCAGCTCATCGATTTTGATGACCAACTCGGTGACGGTAATGATGGACAAGCCAATGATAATGCCGATCGAAATGCTCAAAGTGAAGGCTGGATGACCGTTAATCAAGCCATTTCAATGTTAGGCTCGGCCTTGAGTAGTGTCGCTGATAGTAGTTATACCGGTGTGTTTGACCCTTCAGGTTACACGGATTACGAAGAAGCGGTTTATGGCGTAATGAATGGCTATGACGATGCTGCACTTAATAGTGTTGATTTGACCAATACCAATGATGTGATCTTCTTCCTTAGTGACGGTAGTAATAACCGAGGCTGGGATTCAACAACCAACAGTGAGTGGGATGCCTTTATTGTTGGTAAAGAGGTCACCTCTGTCGGGGTAGGTGTCCCATCATCGATTCCTAAAGAGGGCTTAGAAGAGGTCGCAGGTTCGGGGAATATTCTCTATATACCCGATTCTAAGATCAAAACTGAGCTACCAAAACTGCGTCCAACCATCGGTCTACCGGGTACGTTACTTGCGATGATCACAGGGATGGATGTTGAAGAGATTGTCATTAATGCATCGAGCGTTGAAGTATTGCAAGAGATCGATGTCAATGGATCGATCAACCCAGCGTCTGTTACCACTAGAGTTGATATAGACGATCTGGTGATCGAAACAGACTATGGTGATCTGCGTATTAAAGAAGATGGTTCATACTTCTTCCAACCCGATCCGACAGCCCCACAACTTGGAGCAGGTGAAGCCGTTGGTTACAACATCCTTTATACCGTGCTTGATACTAACGGAGTAGAGTCACAACATCTAGCGACATTGAATATCAGCCAAAGTGGGAACGTGAAAGCAAATTCACCAAGCCTCAATGGTTCTACTGGTGATGATGTCATCACGGGTAGTGATGCTGATGATGTTCTACTTGGTCATCAAGGCGATGATGTTATTGATGGTGGCCTAGGCGATGATTATCTCTTCGGTGGTGAAGGCGACGATGTCTTGATTGGTGGTCTTGGTAATGATGTCCTAACCGGTGGTGAAGGTGATGATACCTTCCTCTGGATGAATGGCGATCTTGATGGCGGGTTAGATGTGATTAAAGACTTTACCGTCAACGAAGATAAGATCGATATCTCTGACTTGTTAGGACAAAACGAGACGATGGATGATCTGTTTAACAGCATCACAGCGACGGTGGTAGACAGTAATCATGTTGAATTGACGATTAGTCGGGATAATGGCCAAAGCACCCAAACGATACAGGTGGATGGTGTGGTTGATCAAATTGATGGCATCAACAGTGGTAGTGGTAACATAACAGGTAATGAGTTGACCAACTTGCTCAATGAATTGATTAAACCCGCTGAAATATAATACTAAAAGGGCCGAAAGGCCCTTTTGTTCTTAGTGTACATACACTAAGAGCTAATGGAGTTAGTGATGATTATCCAAAGATCATTTTAGGTGATAGCGTTGCTTTATCCTAAAAGAATGCCTTTCAGTATAAATTTTTTACTAGTAAGAAACAAAGCTCGGGAATAAAATTTGCTTTTAATACTATCGTTGCTCGTTTATGAATAAAGCAATTTTGCTTGCTGTGATCACAGCATGTGTTGGCGTAAGTTTATTTGTTTCTGTTTTCTCTATCGGCGCAAATATCCCTGTTTATCAATGGCCAATTGAAGCTTTGCATGGTCTCGCTTTTACTTTTGCTTGGGGATTAGGTTTTCCCAAGTATCTTGCCTATTTGGCTGGCATTGTTATTTTGGGTGCAGTCACTTTTGCTTGTTACGTCATTGGGCAAAAATTCGCTAATCTTATTTGGCGTGAGTAGAACAAGCGGATTATTTAAAAGCTAGATGAGTATTCATTAGATAAAAGCCCAACCTGATTGTTGGGCTTTTATCTATCTGTTGGTGTTCAACCAATACTCTTGGCACCGCACCTCGAAACTGCACCTTGAAACAATACTTTGAAATAACACATCATTTTTCGCGTTGTAACTGTGTGGCTCTCTTAGTCAACGAGACCACCACGTTGCTGAGCCTGTGTTACTAGCGCTTGGCGATGGGCCTCAGCTTCACAAATGGTTGATTTTTGTGGTTGTTGAGACGCTGGCTGTGTTTGTTCTGTTATATCGTTTTCAGGGACATACACAAAGTGAGAACTAATAGTCATGAGAACCTCAATTGTTCGTGTTCGCCTTCCTGGTTTTCATGTTAACCGAGCGAATCATTCGCTGGTGGATAAATTCGGATTTGGATAATAAGGTAGCTTCATGGGCTTAACCTCATCCGCTTACATTTTATTATAGGCGTAGATGCAAGGCTTACTTACCTTGCTTGCGTTATTAGGGGGATGAAAAAAGCCGACAGCATAACTATCGGCTTGAAATTATTGGCTTATCTAACGCTACTCATTCCTGTGAAGGCTGAATGGCGTGTGACAAAAATTATACGTCGTAAGTTGTAGAAGCAGTATTACCGCCTGTACCTGTCCAGTTAGTGTGGAAGAATTCACCACGTGGACGATCGATACGCTCGTAAGTGTGAGCACCGAAGTAATCGCGCTGTGCTTGCAGCAGGTTCGCAGGTAGGCGAGCCGTGGTGAAGCCATCTAGGAAGGTTAGAGCAGATGTCATACAAGGCATTGGGATGCCTGATTCCATAGATTTCGCTGCCACTTTGCGCCAAGCGCTCATGCAGTTGTCTAGGATACCTTTGAAGTAAGCATCTGAGCCTAGGAATGCGATCTCTGGGTTCGCTTCATAAGCATCACGAATGTTGCCTAGGAATGCAGAACGGATGATACAGCCGCCACGCCACATAAGTGCCACGTTACCGTAGTTAAGATCCCAGCCGTTTTCATTCGACGCTTCACGCATTAGCATGAAACCTTGCGCGTAAGAGATGATCTTAGAAGCCAGTAGAGCCTGACGTAGTGCATCAACCCATTCTTGCTTATCGCCTTCAACAGGTGCGATCGTCTTAGCAAATAGTTGCTCAGCTTCAACACGCTGGTCTTTCAATGCTGAAAGGCAACGAGAGAATACCGATTCGGTGATTAGCGTCAGCGGAATACCCATATCGAGTGCATTGATACCGGTCCATTTACCTGTACCTTTTTGGCCTGCTGTGTCTAGGATTTTCTCAACTAGAGCTTCGCCGTCTTCGTCTTTGTAGCCAAGGATATCAGCGGTGATTTCTACTAGGTAGCTGTCTAGTTCAGTGGTATTCCACTCAGCGAATACTTTTTGCATTTCGTCAGAAGATAGACCAAGGCCATCTTTCATGAATTGGTATGCTTCAGTGATCAACTGCATGTCACCGTATTCGATGCCGTTGTGAACCATTTTAACGAAGTGACCCGCGCCATCGTTACCCACCCAATCACAACAAGGCTCACCAGCGTCAGTTTTTGCTGAGATGCCTTGGAAGATAGGCTTAACAGCTTCCCAAGCTTCATGAGCGCCACCAGGCATGATTGAAGGGCCAAAACGAGCGCCTTCTTCACCACCAGATACGCCAGTACCGATGAAGTGAATGCCTTTTTCGCGAAGTGCGGCAACGCGACGGTTGGTATCAGGGAAATTGGTGTTACCACCATCAATGATGATGTCGCCTTTGTCTAGCAGTGGTACCAGTTTGTCGATGAAGATATCAACTACGTCACCAGCACGAACCATTAGCATGATTTTACGTGGTGATTCTAGTTTCTCTACTAGCTCTTCAAGCGAGTATGCGCCAACGATGTTGGTGTCTTTTGCAGGACCTGCTAAGAACTCGTCTACTTTGTCAGTAGAACGGTTGTGTGCAACCACTTTAAAACCATGGTCGTTCATGTTTAGGATAAGGTTCTGACCCATTACAGCAAGGCCGATTACACCGATATCACCTTTCATTGTTTCTCTCCAAATTACGCTAAAGGACGGGCTATTGTGCTAACGATAACGTTAAGCAATCTGTGCTGCCGCGTCTGAATCTAAGTACCATTCTGTTTCACCAGTTGTAGACTGGATTTTTGCTGCCGGGTAAGGCAGCTCAGAAGCAGGAGTGGTGGAAATTTCGTTGACGATGGCAACCTTACCTGCGCCAAGTACGAGGTAGCTGATGCGTTTCGCCGCTTGTAATACTTTGGCTGTTTTTGATACGCGGATCTGACCCGACTCCGGATGAGAAGCCAGTACAGACAGATTTTCGTCTGCGTAGTTCGTCACTCCTGGGAATAGCGAAGCGGTGTGGCCATCTGCACCCACGCCAAGCAAAATCCAATCAAATACCGGTGTGCCGTTTTCACATGGAATGACATCGGCCATCTCTTTGGCAAAGCGCACGGCTTCAGCTTGCGGTTCATCCTCTCCGCGAATACGGTGGATGTTTTCTGCAGGAATTGCCACTTGGCTGAACAGAAGCGTGTTGGCTTCACCATAGTTGCTTTCTGCGTCATCCGGCGCCACACAACGCTCATCACCCCACCAGAAGTGAAGGTGTTGCCATTGAATCGCGCTTGCGAATGGTTCGCTAGCGAGCAGTTTAAACAGCATTTTTGGCGTGCTACCACCAGATAGAGAAATATGCACAGCACGGCCTAATTCGCTGTAGGCTTGCATATCCTTCGCCAGGCTTTCAACAACCTGATCTGCCGTATCAAAGATCTTATGATTGATCATAGTTCGCAGTAATCCGTATCGGTTAGGTTTTTACAAGGGAAGCGCCATGCACGTCCATCGCGTTGTAATAAATCGTCACACTCTTTTGGTCCCCATGTACCACAGGCATAACCAAATAGCGACTGAGGGTCTTGTTTGAAATCCAGAATCGGCTGAACATATTTCCAACACGCTTCAACTGCATCGCTACGTGCGAATAGAGTCGCATCGCCGTTTAGTGCATCAAGCAATAAACGCTCATAAGCGGTTAACATCTGCGTTTCAAGCAAGTCAGCGTAGTGGAAGTTCATCTTCACTTCTTTGGCTTTAAATCCAGCCCCTGGCTGTTTAAGGCCGAAGCTCATTTGAATGCCTTCATCAGGCTGAATACGGATGATCAGTTTGTTCTCTGGCGCATCTTGACCAAATACTGGGTGCGGTGTGTTCTTAAAGTGAATCACTACTTCCGTCACACGAGTTGGTAAACGTTTACCGGTACGTACATAGAATGGCACACCATTCCAACGCCAGTTATTGATATAGGCTTTAAGACCAACGTAAGTTTCAGTACGTGAGTCTTCAGCAACGCCATGTTCTTCACGGTAACCCGGTAAATGTTGTCCACGAACATCAGAAGCGGTGTATTGGCCAAGCACAAGGTTGTTGCGCAGGTCATCTTCTTCCAATGGTTTTAAGCATTGCAGTACTTTGGCTACTTCATCACGGATTGAATCGGCGTTGATTTGTGCTGGTGGCTCCATGCCCACCATTGCTAACACTTGTAGCAGGTGGTTTTGGAACATATCACGCATCGCACCAGAGCCGTCGTAGTATCCGCCACGCTCTTCAACACCTAGGAATTCCGCTCCAGTGATTTCAACATAATCGATGAAGTTGCGGTTCCATAGGGGTTCAAACATTGCGTTAGAAAAACGGAACACCAACAGGTTTTGTACGGTCTCTTTACCTAGGTAATGGTCAATACGGTAGATTTGATGTTCTTGGAAATGCTCATGGATATCTTTATCCAATTGACGTGCTGATGCTAAATCATAGCCAAAAGGTTTTTCTACAATTAGACGTTTCCAACCGGTTTGTTCATCATTAAGACCATGAGCTGCAAGGCTCGCGGGAATGACGCTGTACAAGCTTGGCGGTGTCGCGAGGTAGAATAGGGTGTTGCGCTGTTCAAACTGATACTTGTCGGCTAGCTGATCAAGGCGAGCGGTAAGTTTATTGTAATCTGCAGTATCAGAAGTGTTGATCGCTTGGTAGTGAAGATGATCAATAAAGGCATCCAACGTTGCTGGCTCAGTTTTCTCCATTTCTTGAAGAGAATGCTTCAGCTTGTCACGGTATGATTCATCACTATATTCAGTGCGGCTCACGCCTAAAATCGCGAAATTTTCAGGAAGTTGTTTGTTCGCGTAGAGGTGGTATAAAGCAGGGACCAACTTACGATATGTTAAGTCGCCCGAAGCACCAAAAATAACGATGCTGCTGTTTTCTGGAATTACCATCATCTTTCCCTTAAAACGAGGTAGTGATTGCGTGCCTAGGTTTGGCTTTTCACTTATATAGTAGGAAAGCAACCCTATCAACGACACCTCAAAATAGATAATCGATGCTACCTATTTCATTGATAGATAAAATCGAAGCTCGTTGAGTTAACACTCAATACGGCGCTGTATTGTCTACGACAAATTGATTCACATCAACTCCCGAGTGTTTAATTGCTTAATATATGACTTGTTTTTTACATGCTTTGAACACGGGGTATCGAATATAAGCCAGAGAATCAAACAATTACACTTATAGTTAACGATTGCGTTAAGAATGACAGCTTAAGATTTTGCTCGTTAGTATAGGTGATATTGGCCATGTTATGGATCCATTAGGCAGGCTGTTTGAAACAATTTGTTGACGAATATTACTCTGCATTAACCTTGATGTTTAGTATGCTGAACGCGAAAGGGCAAACACAACGATGTTTAAGCCACTGTTTGGCTGCAAACCCTATGCACAAAATTTAGCCTAATTGAGAGAACCCTATGTTAATACGCACTGTGTTAAGACGTACTTTGTTGTTCGTTATGACGATATTCGCCGCTCAATCGTTTGCTTCATCTTTTGATATGAAATCGGCAATGAATGAAATGAAACTGAATTTTAAGCATGCAGCGGAGGCGCAAAGCGTAGAAGAGATGACTACGGCGATGACTTCGTTCAATCAAGTGCTCGTTCAACTGCAAAACGCTCGTTTCCCAGCGGAAAAACAAGCACTTTATACCGAAGGTTTTGAACAACTAGACTTGGTCGTTGAGGGCGTCGAAAAACAACTTGAACAGGGCAACCTTGAACAAGCCAAAGCACAATTAAAAGCTATCGATGATCTGCGAGTTGAATTCCACGATAAACGCAATCCAAGTATCTGGAGTAAGCTATTTGGCTGATCGTTTTAAATCGGTTTTTCGCCACGATGCGATCGAGAAAGAACACTGCCTTAGGGCGGTGTTTTTTTATCGCCAAAGCACGATCAACAGAAACCGGTATCCGAACATGATTACTAGGTTTGAAAAAGCCAACTTAGGCCTCTTGCTTAATTTAGTCCATATAAGTCTTCAATCGCTTCACAACGGCGCAAAACTATTTTTCCCTTCTTCGCGTAGGCGTGTTTTATTTTTACGTTATGTTGGTGGTATTAAGCTCCATTTTGAATGCGAAAATGGAGTTTTTATCATGTTGATTTTAAAAGAATTTTATTTAATGCCTAATTTGGAATGAAATGATAGCCTTGCATCAAATCAAGGAGTTATTCATGCATTACCAAGATACCGTATTCGAACATCAGATTTTTGAAAATCACAGCTTTGCTGGTGAAAACTTGAGTTATGCCAAGTTCAGTCATTGTAAATTTTATGGTTGTGATTTTAGCCGAGCCGAAATGGTGGAAGCGCATTTCGAGCATTGCACTTTTATCGAGCAAGGTGAAATTGAAGGCTGCGACTTCCACTATGCCAATTTACACGATGCCAGTTTTAAACAGTGCCAACTCTCAATGAGTCAATTTGTGGGTGCAAATTGCTTTGGCATTGAAATGCGAGAGTGTGATTTAAAAGGCGTCAATTTTTCTCAGGCGCGTTTTGCTAACCAAATTAGCCATAATGTCTATTTTTGTTCAGCGTATATCACTGCATGTAACCTCTCTTATGCCAACATGGATCGCTTGTGTATTGAAAAATGCGAGCTGTTTGAGAACCGCTGGATTGGAACTAACCTGCAAGGAACGTCATTGCAAGGCTCTGATTTAAGTCGCGGAGAGTTCTCAGAAGATATATGGAGTGGGGTGCGCATCCGAGAGTGTGACCTGACAGACTGTGACTTAACTGGATTGGATCCAAGGCGAGTGGATCTGACCGGTGTGAAGATTTTAAGCTGGCAACAATCTCAATTGCTAGAGCCTTTAGGACTGATTATTGTTTAGTTCTATCTATATAAAAAGCCCAACAAAAATTGGGCTTTGATTTAAGGTTGGCGGAGTGACAGTGTCGATCACATAACCGACTCGCCATTAACTATCAAATAGGTAGAGATACTCTCCGTAACCTTGCTGCTCCAATTGTTCTTTAGGAATAAATCGCATTGATGCGGAATTCATGCAATAGCGTAATCCTGTTGGTGCTGGACCATCTTTAAAAACATGGCCTAGGTGAGAATCACCAAATCGGCTGCGTACTTCCTTTCGCGGATAAATCAATTTGTAATCGGTGGTGATCACCACAAAAGCGTCGTTGATTGGTTTAGTAAAGCTTGGCCAACCTGTGCCAGAGCGATATTTGTCGGTTGATGAAAACAGCGGCTCTCCTGTCACGACATCAACATAAATACCCATCTCTTTATTGTCCCAGTATTCGTTTTCAAAAGGGCGTTCGGTGCCATCTTCTTGCGTCACATAATACTGCATTTCTGTCAGTGTCTTTTTGAGTTCTTCATCGCTCGGTTTGGTGAACGTTTTACCTTGGGTGAGACCATTATGCTCATCAATCATTTGACGCAAAGTGATTGAATTGGCTTCTCTGTCATCGCCAAAGATTGAATCGAGGTATTGGTCGCGACCAGACGCGTAGCGATAGTAGTTGTAGCGGACCTTATTACGCTTGTAATAATCTTGATGGTATTCTTCTGCGGGCCAGAATTTCTCAAATTGAATAAGCTCTGTTTTGAGCGGCTTTTTGAAAACACCCAATTGGTCAATGTCCGTCATGAATTGCGTAGCAACCTGTTGCTGCTCGGCATTATGATAAAAAATGGCTGGTCGATACTGCGCGCCGCGATCGACAAATGAGCCTTTATCATCGGTCGGGTCAATGTGACGGAACAATTGGTCGAGGATCTGCTCATAACTCACCACATTGGCGTCATATTTGACTTGAATAACTTCAATATGGCCTGATGTTCCTGAAGAAACCTGCTTATAGGTTGGGTTTTCTTGTGCGCCACCAGAATATCCGGAAACCACATCAATCACCCCCGGAAGCTTTTCTAAGTCAGATTCCGTACACCAAAAACACCCGCCGGCCAGTGTTGCTGTCTCGATATTCGTCCCTGCTGGCACGGCCGCTTTAGCATTATGCTGACTCGCGTTGTTATCCATATCACTGCTTGCGCGGCCAATAAATGACGCCACGACGAGTAAAATAGCCATGATTGGCAATAGCGTAGAAAATGTTCTCTTCATACCATCCTCATCTGTTTTTCCTTTATACCGATAAGAACGGCTAAGCGAGCAAAAAATTACAGGATATATTCAGAAAGGGGAGTAGTAATGCGTTCATGATGCCAGAGAACAGTCACGGATAGACGAAAAAAAAGCGAGCTACTTAGCTCGCTTTCTTAACTAACTCAACCCAATGATGTTTCCATCATCATCAAGGTCTAAGTTCATAAATGCGGGTTTTTCAGGCAAACCGGGCATTGTCATGACGTTACCACACAGAGCATAGATAAAGCCGGCTCCAGCGCACAATTTGAGCTCTCGAATTGGCACATTAAAGTGAGTTGGGGCGCCTTTCACACTCCCGTCGGTCGAAATTGACAACGGTGTTTTGGCTAAGCAGACAGCAAGATTATCAAATCCTTGCTTCTGATATTCATCAAGCTGCTGGCGTGCTTGGTAACTTAGGGTGACGCTTGAGGCGCCATAACCGACTTCAGCAACCGCCATTAGCTTTTCTTCGGTCGTCTGTTCTAGTTGATAAAGCGGTTTGAATTGCGTAGCAACTTGGCACTGCTGAACGACTTTTTCCGCCAGTTCTAGAGTGCCTTTACCGCCTCTGGCAAAACCTTCACTGATCGCAACTTCAACGTGATTTGGTAGTGCTTCAATCATGGTTTTAAGCATGGACAATTCATGTTCGCTGTCTTGCGGGAAACGGTTTATTGCCACAACCGCAGGAACGCCATATTTACTGACGTTGTCGATATGCCATTTTAGGTTATCAAAACCAGCTTCAAGCGCCGCAGAATCGTCACTAAATAGTGAGTCAGGGATTGCTTGGCCCGGTTTAAGATCATACAGACCTGAATTCGCTTTTAATCCACGTAATGTTGCCACAATGACCGCACAATCTGGTGCTTTTCCAGATACTTGCGCTTTAATATTGCATGCTTTTTCAAAGCCCATATCTGAGCCAAAGCCACCTTCAGTCACAGTGAATTCAGCCAGTTTGGTCGCGATGTTGTCAGCAATAATTGAAGAGTTACCATGGGCGATATTGGCAAACGGGCCAGCGTGGATAAGCGTCGGCACACCTTCAAGGGTTTGCATTAGCGTTGGTTCAATCGCTTCACGCATGCTAACGGTCATTGCCCCTGCCACTTGGAGATCTTCGGTTGTGACTGGGTGACCTTCTAAATTATAAGCGACGACAATGCGGCCAATGCGCGCGCGAAGATCTTTAAGATCGGAAGCCAGCGCTAATATCGCCATTAACTCAGACGCCGCTGAAATATCAAAGCCATCTTCGCGCTCGTAGCCGTTGATGGTTTTACCGAGCTCATTTTGGCCGACAGTCACCATGCGTAGAGCGCGATCGTTATGATCCATGACACGCTTCCACACCACGCGTTTTGAATCAATTCGCAGTGCGGTTAAACCACTCCGCTGTTCAAAATCGTCGTAACCATTGCGTTGCTCGTGGAAGATACGTGCATCAATCGCCGCTGCGGCTAGGTTGTGCGCGGCGGTAACCGCGTGGATGTCACCTGTTAGGTGTAGATTGAGTTCTTCCATCGGCGCGACTTGAGAGTAACCGCCACCGGCAGCGCCGCCTTTTACGCCAAATACTGGCCCCATCGAAGGTTGGCGAATACACGCTATGACTGAGCGTTCTAACTGCGCTAAACCTTGCGCCAGACCAATGGTGGTGACCGTTTTGCCTTCGCCAAGCGGGGTGGGCGTAATAGCAGTCACAACGATTAATTTCCCGCTGTTTTGTGCTGCAGTGTTTGACTGGTCATTTAGACGTTTAAGGCAATTTAGTGATACTTTCGCTTTGTACTTGCCTTGGCTATGAAATTCTTCTTCTTTTAAGCCGGCACGAATGGCAACGTCACCAATTGGTGCTAAGTTCGCGCTTCGGCAAATGTTGATATCCGACAGCATAAAACCCTCAATATTGCGAGATAAATGGATGAGCAAACGTTTGCGCAAGCATAATAGCGCCAATTTGTGCTTTGTAAAGGAATAGTTTGTAGCACGTAGCTCATCAAAAGAGAGTCACTATGAGCGCAGTGGTTAAATTCCACAAGAAAAATTTAGCGAATGGGAGTGCTTGGTACTAAGTAGAAATGGGTATTGGTGGGGAATAGGCTCAAATAAACACCACCCAAACAAAAAGCCCCAAGTTGGGGCTTTAAAATATGCAGGGCGACTTACCACTCATCGTCGGGGAAGATTTTTCCCTCTGGCGCATAAGGATCATCGTCAAAAGGGTGTTCCGCTTTACTGCGAAGCCGTTCTAACTGATGTTCAAGCATGTTAAGGGTATCATAGTCACCTTCTGAACAAGCCACGTAAATCTGTTGTTCGATAGATCGTATCGTATCTTGGCTGCTCATACACACCTCCTCAAATAGGAAAGAAGAGTTAATGATTTCTACCTATTCTCAAATCTATTGTAGTCAAGTAATCCGAATTCGATCGGTTGATCTTGCTGGTACCAACGGTGAACACTGTCACTGAAAGACCAAAAATCGGGATTACTTCGGCGAATCGAGAAGGCATCCAATAACTTAACGTAGTCATCTTCGCTGCGCATATTTTTCAACATATTTACTAGGGCAGGGATTTGACTCTCTTCAAGAGATAGGTACGCAGCAGGATAACTGCCGATCACTCCCCTTACTAAGGTTAGCGAATCATGCGCATAATCTCGATTGCTCTCCTCATCGAATAAGCTAGAGATGTTGGTATGCGCATTATTGTGCAATAACGTAAACAGCTGCTGATGGCCCTTATCGCTTTCAATCATTAGCATCATGATCTGCGGAATAGGGCGTAAGCCTTCACCTTGGATATGACTAATTTGACGCAGCAATGCTTGGTTATCAGCACTAAAGCCAGTGCTAACGATATCATAGCGATCCGTGAGAATGGGTTCGAGTTTATGCTGTAAAATATCGAACAACTCTTTCTTAGGATCGTTGGTGTGATAAGGAACTTGAGTAGGTTGATCAAACGGTTTTACATTACGCTGTAAGTAATCACTGAGCTGTGAGCTTTGGTTTTGGTACCAGCTTGATTGTTCTTTATGGCGCACATCACGTGGCAGTAAGGCAACAAAGTTACTTTCACCCTCAAGGCGTAAAAAGTCCATAAACATGCGAGTGATCAGTTGATGACCAAAATTGCCGTATACATCAAATCCAGCCACCAATAAGTAGTGAATACGCTCTAGCAAGGCATAATCTAAAACCCATGCTGTTTTAGGTTGTTCGCCTACCATGCCGCGTACTACTGACGCACTATCGAAATGTCTAAAAATCGTTAGAGCCGCATTAGGGTTGGTGCCATTGCCTGTCCAGATAAGGTTAGTATCTAGGTGCTGACCATCTTTAAATGTCTGGTTAATAAAATCAGATTTAGCTGCTAAGTAGCGTGCTTGCTGACGGGAATAGGAAACCCAGCTAGTGATCGGTAGCGTGTTGCTTTCCAGCTCGCTTGGCAGTTTGAGATTATCTTGTTGAGAACGATAAAAGGCGTTGACCTCTGGTAAATCTGACTTGTCTGGATCTAAGAAGAAAACCCAGAAGTGATCATTGATAACGTTCAATGCCAGTTGTCCGCGACAAACTGGGCCTTTGATAAAGGCAGAAATGGTGTTTTGCGCGTTATCGAGCATGAACTTAAAACGTGCTTTCACAGGAAGTTCAGTAAAAGCTGTCATCGGATTCGCGGCGACGTCAGCATCATAACTAGGCAATGTTTCTACCTGATAGTCATCGGAGAAAAACCAGCTTTGCCAGTGTCGCATGCGTTGTTCATTAAGAGAGAACGGCATATGCGTTTTATCAACGATAGTGCCTTGCTCAGGAATAAGACGATAGTACACACGTGCCACTTGTGGGTCATCATAAGGGCGGCGAGTGGCGATACGCTTTACCGGTTGCCCTGGAGGAGTTGCCGAGCGAACTAAAGTGAAAAAGCGGGGCTTCGCGTCATCAAGTTCTGAAAAATAGAGATGAGACAAATACAGGTGCTCATAAACATAGCGTGCGACCAGTTGATGTTTATGACTATCACCGTTAAATAGTGTCTCATAAACCTTAACCAGCGTTTGTTGTTCAAACGTCAGAGGAATCGCTTTATTCATGATGGCGCCATCATTTAGCCAATTGATTAGCGTAGAGTATTCCTGCTCAGAAAGGTTAGGCATACCATAAGGCATTCCCCAAGTTGGGTAATCATTTTGATATTGATCGAGCTCTTCAATGGTTGGGCATACTTGGTCACGATCGGTGGCAAAATCAAATCCTTCTAACTGCACTTGATCGGGTAAAGGGTGTTCTTCTTTCTGTACTAACAAGCGTGCGACTAAACCGGCTTCAATGTTGGCGGTAGAATTTTGATCACGCTCATTGAGTACTGGGTGAAAACCAAGCGCTCGCCACTGCTCAGTGGTGTCAGCATCTTCAAACAGACGTGTTGGTGTTGTGGCCGTTAAACGAGTGCCCTCATAGACGAGTGCTTTACTTGCGCCACGATCTATCCCTTCGACAGAACTCATTTTCAACTGGCATGGCGCATCATAACAGGCATGGCAAACGACACAGCGGTTATTGATGATGGGTTTTACGTCATCCAAAAATTGATTGCTGGCTTCGCTACCTATATCAGCTCGGCGTTCACGAACTTGAGGCTCACCAAATAATTGGTCGAAGTTTAAGCCAGCATAGGTGGCGCAGCCTGAAAAAATGGTGACCAGACAAAGAAGGAATATTTTACGTAAACTCATGGTATATCGTAGTAGTTTGAAGTTATCGTAAGTATAACGACTGATTATCAAACTGGTTAGTCATGAGATTACAACTGTTTAGTGTTTAAGCGAAAATGTAGGTTTTTTCTGACAAATTCACAATTTAGTTCACTGTTGATGCTTGATTATCATCTTGAAGAGGATTTTTTAGTATGAATCCGGTCAGGGCAATTAAAGCGCAGCTAATGGCTACCAGGCTAGAAAATAGAATCATTCTAAAACCAAAATATTGAGAGATAACTCCCATAGAACTCGTGCCAATCATTGTGCCAACAAGCATGGCGTTAGTGTAGATAGCTGAGGCTTTTCCAATACTGCCGGGAGCATAATCCTGCATAATGGTCACACCGAGACCGACAAAAATGCCGAAAAAGATGCCGTTCAATATTTGGAGGGCTAACAGTGCTGGCATTGTTTGTGCGTGCAACATGCCAATATAAAACAAAATGGCACTGAGAAATCCCCAGCGTATTATCGCAGGTTTACCCCAGCGCTCAGCCCAATTAACCGCCATTA
Organism: Vibrio sp. N418; assembly: GCF_000222565.1. Lineage (NCBI taxonomy): Bacteria > Pseudomonadati > Pseudomonadota > Gammaproteobacteria > Vibrionales > Vibrionaceae > Vibrio > Vibrio sp. N418. Next base: position 11,178 of record NZ_AFWD01000033.1, on the reverse strand, counting down.
GCATCACCGGAATTTCTACCGCAGCGGTAAGGCCAAACAAAAAGCCAGGATAAGATGTTGGTAAATTAAGTTCACGAGTGACCAGTAGCGGCATACCATTGATATAAGTGCTGTTGCCAATATTTGCGAGCAATACAATTAAGGCCAGAAACCATACTTGTTTTGGTAATGAAGTATTGGCCGTTGGTTTCTGATTGCTTCTATTCGTTGTTGGCGTCTTTAGCGTTAAGGTAACGATGAGTAATACCAACAGCGCGAAACTAATAGATAGGTAATAATTGGTGGTGAAGCCGAATTTATCAACGGATATAAAGGCCAGTGGTGGACCGAATATCCACAATAATGATACTGATGAGCGCATCTGTGAATTGATTTTGGCGCTATTTTGTCCGCTTGCGTCGGCATAGTTTCTGACCATGGTCAGAATCAGTGGGATTGCGCTCGAAGCAATTGGCATAACGGTGCAACCAATTAAGAGAGCGTGCCAGAAGTTTTCAGCATATGAAAAGCCGATCGCGGAAACGATAATGCCGCACAACGCGAAACAAAACAGACGTTTACTGGAAACACCTCGGTCTATTAATCCGGTTAGTTTTTGGCTGACCATAATGGTGATGATCGACGTTAAAGTGGTGTAGATTCCTAAATAGGCGGGTGGGGTATTGAGTTCCGTTATGAGAAATAGGCTCATGACGGGTAACATAAACGCAAACGAAAGTGCGGTCACACAGTTGATCGCGAACAGAACGCCGCTTTGTCCACGTAATAATGTGCGAAGATTACCCAAGGGAGTGCTCTCTGATTGTACCCGCGTAGGGTATAGTGATAAAGGTTATGAGAACGTCTAGTGTAAAGCTAAGTGGTTGTTTATTAGTTGATAAATTAGTTGGAATATTGAACTCAATCGCACAATAAAATGGTTCTGACAAATCCTTATTTTGTGCTCAAACGATAAAGAAAAAGGCCGCGAGGTGGCGCTCGCGGCAAAAATGGCATCGCTGCTACTCTAATGCCATCGTAATATCGTGAATCATGATTTGCGTGGCGGTGATTCCACTGGCAGAGATGTACCAAGCTTGTGGATTTAACTCCGTGATACGATTTTGCTTGCCGGCATTGGTCTGATTAATCAGTGCATTGCTAAAGCCTTGTTTTGCTGAGCCTGATTGACGACCGATTGCTTTATCTCTGTCGATCACCAATAGATAATCGGGGTTGGCTTCTGCGATAAATTCATAGCTGATCAAATCGCCATGAGCCGCAGTCACGTTATTGTTTACCACTTGTTTGAAACCAAATTCATCAAAAATGGCATTGTAACGAGAGCCCGCGCCAAAGGTTGTAATGTTGTCGCCATTGGCCATTACCATTAGTGCTCGAGCTTGTTTTGCGGAGGCGACATGGGCAATAGCGTTGATTTTGCTCTCGGTTGCCGTGATGATTTTCTCGATCTCCTCATTGCGCTGAAAAATATCCCCTATCATGCGCCATGCCAGTTGAGTCGTCGGCCAAAATCGACGTGAATCGACCATGAAAACAACGGTTGGCGCAATTTTAGATAATTCTTCGTAGGCTGAGGAACTGCGATTGCTGGCGATGATTAAATCAGGTTTTAAGGAATAAATTGTCTCAAAATCAGGCTCGTGCAACGTCCCGACACTGGCATAGTCTTGATCTTGATATTTGGATAGATACTCAGGCATAGGCCTTTTGACTACGCCGATAGGCTTAATTTCAAGATAATCGAGTACATCGAGTGCATCCATTCCAAGCACCACGATACGAGTTGGTTGAGTTGTCACTAAGGTTGAACCTAAAGGATGTTCGATAGTGATCGTCTCGCCGGTCGCTAAAGGAGAGACCGCCATCAGGGCGGTCAATAGCCATATCTTGGCTGTGTTAAACATGGGCGGTACCTTTCTAAAACGCGTAGCTAAGGTTGAATCGAAGATCACGACCAGCAGATGCGTAGCCTTGTGCGACTTCACTACCAATAATGCCCTTGTAAGAGCCATGATCGAAGTATTGCTTATCAAACACATTCTTCACAGAGAAAGTGAGAATGAGTTCTTCGTTGGTGATAGGCTGCCATTGCGCATAGAGGTCATGAACGCCGTAGCCAGGCTTTTCCGGATAGGTTGATTCATCCGCAACATCTGAAAGGCGCTCAACGAAGGTGGATGTCCAACCAAACTGCAGCGCTTGAGATACGGTATAGTTGAGATCAAGCACCCATGTGTCGCCGATTGAGGTACCCAATGTACTGTCACCATCACTCAAAGGAACGCCATTGAGCTCCGGCTTCGATTGATTGTAACCAAGCTGCGTCGAAAATTGGCCAACATGGCCACCCACATAGGCGGTGACGCCAGTGGTAATGAGTTCACCAACGTTGGTGTAATGACCGCTGGTGGCATCTTTGTCGACGACATCTTTAATTCGGCTATCAAACACGGTGATTCCGGCAAAGAAGTTATCTTTCATTACGCGGGTACCAAACTCAAAGTTTTTTGCGCGCTCTGGTCCACGATTAGGATCGTTTTCATACCAATCGATAATAAATAACTCTTTAGCGGTTTGGCCGCGAAAGGCTTCGGCATAATTAGCAAAAAGCACCACGCCAGAGGCCACTTCGTAATCGATAGCGACATTAGGGCTAAAGCCCGAGGATTCAAACTCTTGGTCGATGTTATCAGTGAGCTTATACCAATCGTAACGAGCACCAGCGCTTAGTAACACTGAGTCGTTAATCTGCCAATCATCTTGGATGAATAGGCCGTAGACTTTGCCTTTTTCATGGTCAAAGCGATTGCCATCCCAGTTGGTTTCAAATTCTGATTCATCATCGCGGTAGTCCGCCCCAATGATGACAGTATGTTGTTGCACTGTTGCCGTATTAAACAGTTTTCCGCCAAAGGTCTCGATGGTGCCATCGCTGGTGCCCCATCGAGGATTGTCGAGGTGCGCAATTCGTGAACGGGTATTGTACGCCGTTGCGTCAATCGCTATATAGTTTCCTTGCGTGTAGCGGTAGTTTAACGTCGCGGTTTTACGATCGGCTTCTTGTTCAAGCGGCGTATTTTTAAAGCTAGGTTGGAAGTGCGGTTTCGTTAGGCGCGTACCATCGTCATCACGAAAATCATACGCAAGAGAGAGGTAGTGATTGGGATTAATTTGTCCTGAAAGCTTAATCAGGCCAACGTGCTGCTCTGTGGCGGTATAGTCTTGTTCGTCGCCGTTGCCATCTTTGATGTTATCGCCATCGACATAGCCGTAGGTTGCGAGTAAGCCAAGCCCTTCAGTGATTTCGCCGTAAACGCTTGCTGAGTATTTTTGACCTTTGTTATTGGTGTAATAACCTGTTTTAACTTGTGCACCAAACTTATCGCCATTGTGCAGAAGATCGTGGGCATCTTTTGTTTTGAACTGGATTGCACCACCCAACGCGCCAGGTCCATTCGTTGCACGGCCTGCTCCGGCACTGATATCGACTTGTTTTAGTAGTTCAGGCTCAATCGATAAACGACCCTGATGGTGGAACAGATTACTTGTTTGCTGTGCGCCGTCAATCGTGACATTGAGCATGGTATCTTCAAGGCCACGGACATAAATTTTTTGACTGATCCCTGAAGAGCCGCCGACGGTAACTTCAGGATCGTTACGAAAGACATCGTTCAAATCACTCGCTTGACGTTGAGAAAGCTCTTCAGCGGTGATGATGGTATCAACCCCAATGAGTTGTTGTCCCGTGACTTCAATAATTTCTGTTTCTTGAGCGGATGTTGAAAATGCGATGAGGGCAATTGCCACTGGGCTTAACTTAAATACGGTATCCATTCCCGCAAACTCCTTAATTAAATGAGAATTATTATCGGTTGTGGATTTTGAAGATTTGCCCATATCGAGTAAATGACTTTTACAACTGTTACAAATCAATGCCCTGAACGCTATAAAGCTTTTGTGTTTGTCATGCAAATTACCGGATAAATAGTTCTTTAATGCCTGTTTAAGCTGTTTGTGAGTGATCGTGAAATTGTTAAATCGGCACTCTTTTCAGCGTTCTCATCTCATCATTTCAGGCGGGTAGTAGTACGACCATATCGAGCCCCTTACCTCTGCCATTTTTGGCCTCTACGGTACCATTAACCGCTTCTATATGGCGTTTAGCCAATGCCAACCCAACCCCAAAGCCTTTTCGAGCATCTTTCTGGTTATTGGCCTTAAAGAAAGGACGGAAGATGGTTTTGGTCAGTGAAGGGTCAAGCCCGGGGCCGGAATCTGAGATGGTAATGCTGATAGCGTGTTCTGAGTTGTCGGCTGTAATCATTAAAATTTCCCCTGCAGGTGTGTAACGCAGACCATTGCGGATGATGTTTTCTAATGCTTGAGAAAGGGCACGTTGATTCGAGTGAGTTAACATCATACTCGCGGGCATTTGACAGGAAATCGTCCGGTCTGGGTATTCAAATCGAGCATCTTCAATGATGGCATCAAGTAATTCAGCTAAGTCGAAAGACTCTTGGCATAAGTTGGGGTGTTCGTTTTCTAACCACGCCAGAGTTAGGGTATCTTCCGCCATATGACGGATGTTTTTAACCTCGGTGCGGATACGTTCAACCATAGTGTAAGAATCAATCTGGCTTTCCACACAATCTGTTGCCATTTCAACTCGAGCGAGCGGAGTACGAATTTCATGGGACATCTCAGCAATTAGATTGCGGTTGTGTTCTATGACGTTCTCGGTGCGTTCTGCCATCATGTCAAATGTCTTCGCGACCTGACTCATCTCGTCGTTACCCAGAGTAAGGTAATGGCTTACTCTTGCTTGATAGTTTCCTTGGCTAAAAGCATCGGTTGCTTTTTGAAAGCTACGCAGAGGACGCATTACGTAACGATATAGGTAGATGGTTAAACTGAGTAGGGCAATAAATGGGATCACTAAGCGAAATAGCCAAAAAGCGTGAGACATATAACTACCTGGGCGCATACGTTCGGGCAATATAATCAAAAAGTGATGATTACTGGGCGAGAGTGCCACTTCCATTATGGGATTGTCCGGGAAATCGAGATGGATTTTCCACTCTACATTCCGGCCAATGCCGTAGCCTGACCAAAAACGTTGATTGAGAGGATTGCCGCTTACCACGTCAATTTGCGATTTCACTACGGTCGCCCAGGTTTGTTCTTGGTTAGCGAGTTGCGTTAACCATTGGTTCAGGCCTTGCGTATCACCTTGTTCTATAAATTGTTGTGCAGTATCTCCCCATTGAAGTATTTCTTGTTGGTGCTGTGTTTCGATGTAGCTCATTTTTTCATTGGAGAGCAATGCAGCGCTGTGCAGCAATGAAAAGAACATCACTCCGCCAAGAGAAAGAATGATAAATAAGCGCCAAAATAAAGTCCGTTTCATTTGATGATATATCCCTTGCCATGAACCGTTTGGATGCGTCCTTGCGCCATACCAAGCGAAGAAAGTTGCTTACGCACGCGGCTTAAATGCATATCAAGTGCGCGGTCATAAGGGCTAAATTCACGTTCTAAAACAGCTTGATAGAGAAAAGGTTTACTCTGTACTGCGCCTTTATGCTGCACCAGAGTCCAAAGTAATTTGAATTGTATCGGGGTGAGAACTAATTGCTCTTCGCCATCATATTTGGTCACGGTGACTTGGTAGGATTGTTTGTCGAGCGTTAATTCTTGATAAACAAGGTAACGTGAGGAAGTCGGAGCGGCTAATTGCTGGGTTCGACGAAGCACAGCCTCTATTCTTAGTTTCACTTCTTCAAAATTGCATGGCTTGCTAATGTAATCATCCGCACCGTTGCGCAATCCTTTTATCCTATGCTCTTCTGCCCCATATGCGGTCAGCATAATGACGGGGGTTCGCGAGTGAGAACGGACGTATTTTAGCAAGCCAAAACCATCAACATTGGGCACGTTAACATCCAATAAGATCAAATCAAACTGACGCATTTTCAATAGAGTTAACGCTTGCGCACCACACTCTAGATTAGTGACGGTGTAACCATTTGCTTGCAACAGTGCGGTGAGCTGATGGTTGAGATTACGATCATCCTCCACCAATAATATTGTTCGGGTAGACGTACTATCCTCGTGACTCAATGAAGAGCTTGTAACCGGGCTTGAGTGAAATGCATCAAACATCATAATTTACCTAAGTGAATATGATTCGCATTATCAATTATATTTAGTTAACTTTCAATTTACTCAAAAGAATAGCTTGTGTGAATATGAGTTTTGCGTGTGATATGACACCTTTGAGCAAACTTGTCATAAAAAACCCGCACTAGGCGGGTTGTTCAGGGCTGGAGTGGGCGCTTATTTGAGCTTTTGAACAGTATCAACATCAATAGTAGTGGTTGTCCACTCACCGTCGACTTCGCCACGAATCACAACGGTATCTTGTGGAGTCACATCAACGCCCATCCAGTTGTCATCGTCGATTTCGATCTGGATCTCACCCGTTTTATCTTCAAACAAGTACATTTCATTACCTAAAGACTTGGTGATATTGCCCGTTAGGATGACAAAGCTATCGTCTTTTGCATTGAGAGCTTCGTTTACCGCATTGATTGAGGCAACTTCAGGGCCGTTGAAAGCCGCGAAAGCAGAACTGGAAGCAAGTAATAAAGCAGAGAGTGTGAGCATTTTTTTCATTTTGATTTCTCTTATTATTCAGAAGTAATAATTTAGAAGTATTAGTTTAGAAGCATCAGTTTAGAAGTAATAGGTTGTGCCTAGGTTGAATGAGGCCGTGTTGGCATAGTTATCTAGCTGGTACTTAACATTTGCACCCACAGTTAATTGCGGTAGAACAGCGTATTCGGTGCCGAGTGCAAACATTGCTCCAATCTCATTACTGTCTGATGAACGATGAAATAGGTTGTTGTCCATTTCGATGTCGTCGTTAGTAACCAGCTCGTATTCTTCAGATTTGCTTTCACTCGACTTGTACTGAGTATAGGTTAGACCGGCTTTAAGTTTAGTCGACCAGCGATCGTTTAAAGCATAGGTGAAAACAGGTGCAAGAGAGATCTGTTTTGCTTTTACTGATGAATCCCATTCCATTTCATGGTGATAATCTTTACCTCCCACGTTGGCGATACCCAGTTTTTTCGACTGGCTATCGTCAAGGTCAAATTGGCTGTAACCAAGCTCTACGGCCCATGAAGGGGAAACGGAGTAGCCAAGAAATACAGTCATGATGCTATCATCTGATTTGGGTTCGAGTTTGATGCCTTCAGCTTTGAAAGTGCTGTCAAAATCGGTATTGCTTGAACCAAAACCATATTCCAATCCAACATAGGGTGCTGCCGTTGCAGAAAAAGAACAGATAACGAGCAGACCGAGTAAACTTTTCTTCATGATTTCATTCTCTTAGTTATTGTGCGCATAGTATGCGTGCAAGAATGTGAAGCGTTCGTGAAGGAAGAAGTGTAAGCCTTGTTGAGATAATCTGAAGAGGTGAAATTTATGCTTTCGCAAATAAACAGTCAGCAGATGAATAGGTTAGAAGTTCAAGCTAGATATAGACGTAAAAAAGGCCTAACCATTAGGTTAAGCCTTTCGTTTTAAATCAATTCGCAATTATGCGTTTTTCAGCTCAGCAACTTTTGCTTCTGAAAGTGGTTTGGTTACAAGTGCTAGTACAATACACACAGCCATCATTACTGCAGAGATTGTGTAAGCTAGGCCGTAACCGTCACCGTTAGTCATTGAGAAACCAACAACTGCCGCGCCGATTGCACCACCGATACCCCATGATGTGTAAAGCACACCGTAGTTAGTACCGTAGTTTTTCAGACCGTAGAATTCAGCGGTTAGAGTAGGGAATACCGCTAGTAGCGTACCGTAACCTACTGCTGCAACCGCAGTACCGATGATCAATGTTACTTCTGATTGGAACGTTGCGAACAGTACCATGTTGATACCTTGTAGAACGAACGCTAGAAGAAGAGTGCGAACACCACCAATCTTATCTGCAAGCATACCTGCACAAACACGGCCGCCTGAGTTAAAGATTGCTAGAAGCGAAGCTAGGTAAACTGCGTTTGGCAGGTTAGCTTGCACGCTTGCGATTGTAGTGATGTTACCGATGATCATAAGACCAACTGACGCTGCAAGTGCGTACATGATCCACAGTGAGTAAAACTGTGGTGTTTTAAGCATTGCTTTCCAAGTTAGGTCTTCAGATTTCTTAACCGCTTTAGGTGCTTGGCCTTCTTTTAGTTTAGGCTCAGCTGGCGTGTAATCTGCTGCTGGGTTGTTGATGGTTGCCGCTAGAGGAACTGCAATCAACAAAATACCAACACCTAGGATCTTAAAGCTGGTTTGAATGCCCATGCTATCGATCAGTGCAGAAGTCACTGGAGCTAGGTAAATAGCAGCAAGGCCAAAACCTGCAGCGATTAGACCGTTAACCATACCTTTCTTCGATGGGTGGAACCATTTCATCGCTGAAGGTGAAAGACACGCGTAACCAAAACCGATACCAGCACCAGTAATTACACCGAAAGTGATGTTTAGCATCATTGGTGTATTAACAAAGCCAGACGCGATCATGCCAAGGCCAGTAAGAACTGTACCTAGGATAAGGATCATGCGAGGACCCATACGGTCTTGAAGGATGCCTGCAACAAGAAGACAGATAGAGAAAGTGATAGTTGCTGTTGCGTATGGTGCAGATGCTTCTGCAGCACTCCAACCAGATTCAGTGACTAACGCTTTATTAAACACACTCCAAGCATACAGGATGCCAAGACAAAGGTTGATACAGAATCCTGCTAAAAGGATACGTGAAGCTTTATCAATCTTGCTCATATTCTTCTCATTTGTCCCCATTTCTGAGGATGGTTAACACTCGATATATTAAAAATAAGTTTGCGTTTATCAACATAAAGCGCAATGGGCGCGAATTATAACCAATTGAAGTGTGATTGGAATCTCTTTTTCTGCGATTCTTAAAATTAATTCCGTATGTTAACTATTTGGTATTTATGTTACCTCTTTGTGCTTTAAAGGCTGGGTGGAATTGACTTGGTTTCATCAACCAAACGAATGCATCTAAAAAGGAATAAGTTACGGTATTTATTTCTATATGAAGAGATATTAACTGGCGGTTAGCACTATTTGAAACTGGTTAGTTTTCTGTCAATTAAGGCTTATATCTCTTTGCAAGATAGATGACTGAGAGTAGCATGCGCGCCGAATTTGAAATTTTGGTAGTAATAATGAAAGCAAAAGCAGTAACAATGGCGGTGGTAACGGCGCTGAGCGTTTCGTCTCTAACGGGCTGTATGGGTCAAATGGCGACAACTGGACTTGTGTCGAAATTCAATCTTGAGATTGTCGACAACCGCTACGGTCGTGAAGGTGTATTCTTACTTCTATCACCAGTATATGGTTTGGCTGGTACGATTGACCTATTCATCTTCAACTCAATTGAATTTTGGACTGGTACTAACCCGGTATCGGGTCGCTCTCCAGCGGTTGTCGATACGCCAACCAAAAACTACATCAAAGTGAATGGTCAATTGGATCCTGCATTAACGGGCGTACCGCTAACCAGCACCAATAACATCGAGAATGCGACCATGTCGCAAATTGATGAAGACACCATGCAGATGGACATTACCTATATTGACGGCCAACACAAAGTGTTGCGCGGTGTCAAAGGTGCTGAAAGTGTAGACTTTTACTTGAATGATGAGTTAGTAACAACCGTTTCTAACCAAGAGTTAAGTGATTACATTACTTCCGCTCAAATCTAATTGAAGCGCTAGGATTTCAAGCCCTCAAAAATTGAGGGCTTTTTTGTGCCCGCAGGAAAATGCCCAGAAAGGTATGTGATGTCTGTCGTATAAACTCAATAGCATAACGAATGATTAGCGTATTTAGACTATATACATGGAGGGAATAATTCCTATTCATATTGCTAAGTCTCATTTAGTGATCCGTTGTCTGTTGTTTTGGTGGCTGTTGTGTCTCGTTTTCTATCACTGCTTCTATTTGTTATTGCATCAGCATCTTCTGCTGAACAGACCGACCAGAGCGAAACTCTTATCATCGCTAACTCTAAAGCGTGGAAACCATTTTCATTTATCAACAGTAGCGGTCAACCTACAGGAATACTGATTGACTATTGGCGTGAGTATTCTCGTGTCACAGGGCAGCCCGTTGAATTTTTATTACTCGATTGGGCCGATTCGCTTAAAGCGGTGGCTGATGGGCGTGCCGATTTCCATGCAGGCTTATTACTGTCGAAAGAGCGAGACCGCTATTTAGATTTTAGCCAACCTATTCTGACCATTGACACCCAGTTATTTGTGAATAAAAAACTGCTTAGTTTTGAAATTTCAGAACTCATCACGGGAGAGCATAACTTTACACTTGGCGTGGTTGAAGGCGGATTTGAACAAGAATATGCGAGTAAGAACTTTCCCAAATTGGCGACAGTCAACTATTCCAACAACCAAGAACTGATCAAAGCCGCTTTTGAAGGGCGTATCGATGCTTTTGTCGCTGATCTACAAGTGGCCAATTTCTATTTTCAAAGCGTCGGGCGAAGTGATCAATTCGCTAGTGTTTTTCACCTCTATTCTGGAATCGTGAGGCCCGCAGTAGCGGAAGGCAATGGCGAAATGCTACTTAAGATAGCGGAAGGTATGAGCCTAATCAGTGAAGAAGATAAGCATCGTATATTTAATCGTTGGATGTACATCGAAACTGTTTACCCTAATTATTTAATGCCGCTGCTGCTTATGTTGATGATTATCGCGATCATCAGCTACATGATTATGTTGAGAATGGCGGTAAAAGCAAAAACGCGACAATTAGAGAAGGCCAATAGCGAACTAAGATGTTTGTCTGAAACAGACCAACTGACAGGGTTGAGTAATCGACGCCACTTTTATCAAGAGTTTAGTAAGACGGTGGCTCAAGGTAGTAGCGTGAGTGTATTGCTGTTTGATATTGACGACTTTAAAACGATCAATGATACCTACGGTCATCAGGTTGGTGATGTCGTGATCCAACAAGTTGGTAGAGCGGTGAAGCAAGTCTCAAAAAGCTCGTATTTGATCGGCCGAATAGGTGGCGAGGAATTTGCTGCGGTTTGTCGCAATAGTACGGTTGAGGAAGCCTCTCACTATGCGGAAG